>JAKSCW010000144.1 GCA_022360375.1 Balneolales bacterium | reverse complement strand
CCTTCCTTTGGTTCAGAACTGCGGGCAGGTATAAGGTCGTTTACTATTTTATCAATTAATGGAAGGCTATCCGGGTTTCCACTTAACCCATGCAGGTATTGGATATCTTTAGCCTGGCTAAAGTATGTGCTCTTTTCTTTCAGGAGCAGCCAGGCTTCCATCCCCTTTACTTTTAACCAGGAAACAGGATCATGCGTACTGGTAGTGAAATCCTGATCAGAAAATGGAAGAAGAAACGGGGTCTTAAAATCCACCGATTCCGTTCCGGATAATAACCGCTCCACTACTCCCTTTAAAATTGTAATTGCGTTATTACGCTTTCCAAGCTTCAGTAATACGCGGCTTAGAGTAAGCTCCAACGGAATACTCTGATTTCCCTGTTGAAGAAGATCGATTAGTTTCCCAGCTGCCGTTAACATCCATTCCGTTGCCTGGATATTACTTTTTCGATATTCAGAAAATGGATTTCTGAGTAAATCCTCTGCATTCGTTATATAATCCAATGCAGATAAGTACTGTTCAGATACGTTTGAAAATACCTCATCCTCCCAGTTCACCGGCAGGTCCTTCACCCATGTTAAGTTGGAAACAAAGTTCTTCCAACTCCCGGAATCGACAACCTGGATCTCTTTCGGTTCACTAAATATCCAATCACTAAACTTTCCAGCCTCTATATCTTCTGTACTTATTCCAATTAAATTGGAAGCGAAGGAGCTTGAAGGCTGACCTTCGTAAGGAGCTAAAACTTGTAATTCTGATACATATTCAAATAATTGGTACCCAAGTTTCAGAATAGAGTCGGTTAATCTGTTTTGCCCTTCGGAATCTTGCCTCAGTGAAGCAACGAGCACTGGTTTCTGATCAGAAATTAACCCCAAAGCACTTTCGAGTACTTCAACTTCGGAGCCATTTACATCAATTTTCAGAAGATCGATATCCGGTCTGTTTTCATTCAACCAAAACTCATCTAATGCGATACTTTCAACCGTACTATTCCCGGCTGATGAGATATAACTGAACTCCGCGTTCTCTTCTTCTTTAAAAGAAATGAAGCCTTTTTCTAAGCTTACTGCTTTAGGTATTACCTCAATTTGTCCAAAATTATTTGCAATTGAACTCTCCTGAATATGTTGGGCCATTTCTAATATGGGCTCAAAAGCATACACCTTTCCCTGGAAACCTACTTTGCTACCCATGGGCACTGCATAAGCCCCGTAACCAGCCCCAACATCAATTGCTGCCATTCCTTTCCGAAGAAACCCGCTTACAAAATCGATTTCATTATCTAACCAGGTATTCTTTTCGGCATACACATAGCTGGTGAGTTCCTTAACATTTTCAGGCACAGAAACCTGGAGTCCCTGCTTGTTACGAACCAGTTTATTCTCAATAACCAGGCTTTCAGTTACACCTCTTTCTTTCGGGCTGAACACGCATCCCGAACTAATTGTTTCCACTTCAGAATCGGAAAGCCTGCGCACCTGAATATGATCCTGCCATTCCCCTTCGGCCAGGTTCTTTTCATAACCCTGAACCCTCTGTTTCCACATTTCACGGAAAGCCACCGAAAGATGCGCTGCAAATTTTTTCCCATCGCACAGGGGCGAATCCAGCACCTTGTTTCGTAGACCGACTCTGATTTCCTGCAATCTATCCAGGTCTGATATCAGGTGGAGGACTGCGTTTTTATAATCCTTCCAATTATCCGTTACCCATTCAGGGAAACCTGCATTTACTAAATGTGAAGCAGAGTGGCGACCTGCAAATGTAGGTCCTGAATTTGTGACAACCGGAACTCCCATCCAAAGCGCTTCACAGGTAGTTAACCCTCCTGAATACGGCCATGGATCAAGTGCAACATCAATACGATTATAACTTTTCAGAAGCGCATCATGCAAAGACTGACCTTCGAAAATCAAGCGTTCTTCCCCAATCCCAAACCCTGCCATCACCTCTATAATATTTTGAACGAAGGTATTGGTTTCATACTGTTTGCTCTTCAGGAACAGCTTACTATCCGGAACCTGATGCATGATATCCGCCCATTGTTCCAAAAGCACCGGGTTTATTTTTGTTGGGTTATTAAAACATCCAAAAGTAACGTAGCCATTTTTCTTAGCTGGAAGCTCTTCAACTTCAATACCACCATAGGTTGGAACCTGGTAAACGATGTAATCATCAGGCATCCGAACTAACTTCTCGGTATAAAAACCTTCCTCTCCCTCAGGCGACTCAAAATGATCGGTCAGGAGATAATCCATACTCTTCAAACCGGTGGTATTAAACAAACCACCTACCCATTTCACGGTTATTGGTGCAGGCTCCAGTGCTACCGTTTTTAATCTGTTTAAAGAAGCATGGCCGGAAAGCTCAACAAGAATGTCAATTTCATCTTCACGAATGAGATTCGCCACAACTTCGTCATTGTACCCAATTACTGAGGTCCACTTTTTTGATTTCTCCTGGATTCTGGCAGTGATAGCGTCGTGCATAGAGTGCGTGGTATATCCATACACTTCAATCTGATCGTCAGGAAGATTTTCAATTGCCCGAACAATCATCCACCCTACCGGATGCTTTCTAAACCCGCCAGATAAAAACCCGACTCGTAGTTTTTTCTGCGGATGAATATTCTCAGGCACCGGACGCACTGGCCGTTCCTTTGGGGCAAAGTGTTGATCCCACAACAGGTGAGCATCAAAAATTTCCTGCTTGGTACGCTCCGGGTTGTAATGGATCGCCATTAAATAGTTAGAAATGGATTCCGAAATGCTGGGATCTACCTCAAATGCTTTCCTGTAGTTTTCCTCTGCTTCATTGAACCTGGCTGTTTCCTGGAAGCATAGTGCATAGTTTACCCGGATTAACCCAATCCTTGGGTACTCCTTAATTAGTTCCTCGTTAATTCGAATTGCTTCATCGTAATCGCCTAACGCTTTGTAGGCGGAAGCCAATTCTACCCGCGCAATTAAAGATTTCGGATCATGTTCAAGTGCTTCCTGTATCGTTTCAATGGCCTGTTCGAACCTAAAATATTTCTGATGAATTTGAGCTAACCCTAAATACGCTTCTATATAAGCAGGGTCCATTTTAATGGTAATCTCATAGAGCTTTTGTCCTTTTGGATGATCCCCCTGATCGGTGTAAATGGAAGCTAACCGGAAGGCAATTCCTGCATTTTTGGGATCCAACTGATTTGCCCGTTGATACGCTTTTAACGAATTATCAAGGTCCGCTTTATCCCGGTATACTGCCCCGAGATTAATCCATGCCTGCACAAATTGATCATTCCTTTTTAGTGCCTCATACGCAAACCGAATAGCTTCGTCGTACTTCCCAAGTTCTTTATACCCCATAGATGCTAAGTGAAACGTCTCAGGCTCGTCGCCGCCAAGTTCAGTTGCCTTAGTTAAATACCCAATTGCTTTCTGGTAGTTCTGCTTTTGTAATTGGGCAACGCCCAGGAAATGATATAACGTCCAGGGTTTGTTTTGCCTCTTCAAAAGAGGTTTTAAGATTTTAAGCGCTTTATCAGGATTACGCTTACTGCTATTTAATATGGTTTGGGCTTGAGCTAATTCTGCGTTCACTTATATCAGTTTTTTTGCTTTGTAGCTCAAAAATCAAAAATGATGCCACTGTATCGATAGCTCAAAAACGAATCTTCTTCAAGCTTAATCTATGCTCTCACGCACCCATTTGCGGCTTTTATCGGTTGTACCCGTTCTTTAAGGTACATTTTCGCCAGGATTGAGATTATTTCCGCTTTAAGAATTTTTTTCCTCTTTATAGAGAAGTGACTCACCGATTTTTCAAAATGATGCTTATCTGATGGCAAAACAGGCCGATAAACGAATTGGCACAAATCTTGTAACTGTAAACACAAATCTAACTTCATCATTAAATCTACCCGTGCCGTTAGGATTCTCTAATACTATCCTATAGCTATTATAAAAACTTATTTGGGTTCCGATAACGATGATGTAGTAAAGACTAAACTAACATCGGTTATGCAAAACGCACACTTAGTTTATCAACGTCAGGCAATATTAAATGATTCACCCCTTAAATTGGTGGTGAAGATGTATGACTTGTTGATTCAGGCTACATACAGAGAAGATGAAAAGAAGGTTCGGGAGATTCTTTCCGGGTTAATTCACGGACTAAATTTCGATTATGAACCTGCGGGTCAATTATTTGAGCTATACCGGTTCTGCCAGGAGCTCGCCCGAAAAGAAAAATATGAAGACATAAGAGAGATTCTTACCCCATTACGAGATACATGGGAAGAAGTATCGAATATGAACGACATCGAACAACCGGAACTCCAGTAACTCAATAGTCTATGTCATCAGTTTCCAGCATATTTGCATCCACTAGCAATTACCAGGGTTTTGTAGACATCCTCGTTGCACTTGAAGGACAGAAAAAGGTGTTTTACGAAGTGGAACAAGAGGAATTGCAGGAAAGCAAACGGGCACTCGGTACAATAAACAGTGATATAACCGAGCTGGAAAAAATTATTGAAGAATTTACAAGTCCCCTGAACAATTCTCCGTTCGAAAAATTTAAAGCCAGTGTAGACGACGATAGCGGGGTTACTATTGATTCTGTGGAAAATGCAACCTTTCCCACAAACTATGACATCACCGTTTCGCAGCTTGCGAAAAACGATGTAGCACTGGATATCTCAAGAGTTGGAACAGCAACAGATTTATCCGCTTTTGGAGATGGTAGCGTTGACATTACCATAGGTAGTAAAACGGAAACCATTAACGTTGCTACAACTAAAGATGACGGATCAGGTGGTACCGTTGCGATGACAAACGAAGAAATTCTGCAAGCGTTCGCAGATGCAATAACTACTGCCTTTGAAGACGAGGCCGTGGCAAACGTATTCAGCAACGATGGTACTAATGTGCAGTTTTCTATGGAAAGTGTTGAATCAGGATTTGACAATCGTATCCAGTTTGGAACAGGCTCGGGCGTAGTTTCTCAGATATTGAGTAGTACTACTAAATTAAATGCTGAAAGTGAATTGAACGCCATATTCACCGTTGATGGTGTACAATTTGAGCGTTCAAAGAACTCCATAACTGATGCAGTAGATAATCTTGAATTTACATTAACATCCGTTTCCGGAAATACTGAAAGGATTTCGGTTACGCGCGATACCGATGCTGCAAAAGATGAACTTAACCGGTTTATTGACGCGTATAATGAGTTAACCACTACCATTCGTGAACGCACATTTATTAATGGGGAAACCGGAAATGCCGGACCACTACAGGATTATCGCTCGATCCGGAATATGAGTACCACTCTCCAGCAAACCATTCTACTGGATGCAACGGGCATTACAGGGGATAACTTAAAGAATATCACACAACTCGGATACATCTATAACGACCAAGGTGAATTGGAGCTCGACGATGAGGATGCCCTTGATGCTTTTTTGGAAAACAATCCGGATCAAATCACGGCTTTTTTCGAGGATTCTACCTCCCCAATTACCCAAATAACTTCATTACTTGAAACTTTTTCGGAAGAAGATGGGGTAATTGATAGTATTGAAGATGGATTTGATTCGCGATTGGATCGGTTAACTGATCTTATCCGAAAGGAAGAACTGTTCCTGATCGAGTATGAGGAAGAACAGACATTATATTTTAACGAGTTGGATGCTTTATTGGAACAAGGCCGTAACCAGTTTAATCAGGTTACCGCAATAACAAGCACACTTAATAACAATTGAAAAAACTGAAATCCATAGTAACCGATCTTAATGATACCAGTCAATCAATATTGAGTCTGTTGATGTCGGATCAACCCTCTATGGATGAATTGAAAGATTATTTTGAACAACGAAGTGATTCCATTGAACAACTTGGTTTCGTAAAACAGGAAGTCAATGAAAACACATTCAACGAAGAGGTGGGAGCCCTGGAAGAAGAGTTAGGCATGTTTAAAACGCTGAGCGAAGAAATCAATCATCGAATCTTCGAATTGCGTGATAATCAACAGGAAAAACTTGCACGGGTTAAAAAACAGAAAAAAGTGAGTGACTCGTACAAAGTTTCCAAGGCGCCCAATATTTCCTATTTTAAATAACACAACCAATACCATAACACCATGATGGAAATTAATAAACTATCAAGCCAGTTAAGTGGTCAAATCGACGGTACAAGCGCAGCGGATAAAAGTAAAGCTGCGGCGTTGGTAAACAAAACCGATACATCTTCCAGTAATGTATCTGATAAGGTTTCGCTAAGTGGAACAGGAGGGAAAAATAATGAGGAAATGTTCGCTAAAATAGAACTGGAAAAGGCGAATCAAAACTCATTTGCCCAATTGAAAGACTACAAAGCTAAAATTCAGGAGTACGAGGCTGCAAAAAGCACTTCACCCGAAGCTGCACAAGAAACTGAGTTGGGCAAAATGCTCAACGATCCGGCAGTTTGGGAACAAATTGCAGAAGGAATTCTACGTTAAACGAATTCATTTTAATTACTTCACAACAAAAGAGAACAGAAATGTTCTCTTTTTTTTTACCCATCAATTCCGTTGATTAATTGGGTATATTCACGCTTCCTTTTTGATGGGCGATTACTTCACTTTTTCTCGGTATGAAAAAATCTATTTTAGTTATTGATGACGATGAACTGCTTTTAAGTTTCATCCAGGAAATTCTGATCAAAGACGGTTTTGAGGTCACTGCTTTTGAATCTCCTGTGAAAGCGCTGGACCATTTAAAGAAGCACACCGTTGACCTTGTTGTAACAGACGTAAAAATGAACGAGCTAACTGGTGATGATGTGCTTACCGAAGTAAAAGCAAAATATCCTGAAACAGGGGTCATCATGATTACCGGTTTCGGGAATATCAACCATGCCGTTCGTGCTCTTCACAAAGGAGCATTTGATTATATAACCAAGCCTTTCAAAGCTAAAGAAATCCTGTTTCGGGTAAACCGGTATTTCGTAAGTGACGGTGAACTGGAAGCTACTAAACGAATTACTGCTACCGCTTCGGAAACAACACCTGTTGAAGAGAAAAGCTCCGGATCTGATGAAATAAGTCCTGTGAATGCCTCAGAAAAAGGAGAAAATAATTTTATTGGTAACGATCCGCAGATTAAAAAACTACTGCGCATTCTTCCACAAATAGCTAAGAATGTGGCTCCAGTACTCATACAGGGAGAAAGTGGTACCGGTAAAGAGGTTTTTGCCCAGCAAATTCATAATCAAAGTAATCGTTCAGGAGGGCCTTACATCAAAATAAACTGCGCAAACCTTCCTTCAGAGTTGGTGGAAAGTACTTTATTTGGCCATATGAAAGGTGCTTTTACAGGAGCCATTTCAGATCAGAAGGGTGCATTCGATGCAGCAGAGGGAGGAACGTTACTCCTCGATGAAATCACTGAAATTGATATCAATGTACAAGCTAAACTGCTTCGGGTTCTCCAGGAAAATGAATTTTATCGGGTAGGTAGCCAAAAACCCATAAAGGCTAATGTACGCATTGTTGCTACGTCTAACAGGAACATTGCCAAAGCCATCGAGGAAAAACTTTTCAGGGAAGATTTATACTATCGTTTGAATGTATTTCCTATTGAAATTCCACCGCTGCGCCATCGTAAAAGTGACATCCCGATTTTAGTGAACTACTTCGCTGAAATGTACACTAAGCGCTATGGACTAACTCATAAACAGATTTCCGAAGAATTGATGGAATACCTGATTGCCCAGGAATGGCGTGGCAATGTTCGGGAATTGAATAATAAAATCCATCGTGGAATCATACTTGCCCAGGATAGTGAGGAAATTGCGGTTGAACATATAAATCATGAGTTATTCTCAAATGTAGATGAAAACCTGTCCTCTTCCGGAGCAAACAATTCTGAAGTTCCACTAATGTCGATCGAGGAAATGGAAATCATCCTCATCCGCAAAGCGTTAGAACATACCCAGGGTAACCAGAAAAAAGCGGCCCAGCTACTCGGAATTTCTGACCGCACCATCCGGAACAAACTTAAGCTAATTGACGGCGAAGAGTAGTCTGTGTCAGGCTACTTTTGCAGCTAATTGCCGGGCCTCTTCTAACCGCTGAGTCTTCACCATGCTTACGATCAATCGACGGCGAAATTCATCGTTGTGCGGGTAGTAGAAATATAATTCGTTGTAAATCTGGAAACTCGTTTCAAACCACTGGTTTTTCATGAACATATTCATGTAATCGTTTAGCTCAACGATATCACTTTCAGATAAATTCTTTGGAAACTTGTTGGCATACAGTTTCTTAAAGAAAAACTCCGATTTTTCGAAATCAGATAAATCAATAGACAGTACCAGAAGCTTCTTAAGGAATATATCATCAAGATTCCCTTCCTTTTGGTTAAACAAATCTTCCAGGTGGTCGCAGGCTTCCTGAATCATGCCTGCTTTAAAAGCCAAATCAATTAGTTCCGTAAGTGCAGCCTCAATCGTAATTTTGGCATCGAAACTGGCTTTAGAGTGCAGCTTAATCGACTCGTAATATTGGTTCTCGTAATAGGTTTTTAAGGCATCATAGGCCGCTTCATAGTTTTTATTAAGCTGCCCGATTTTGAACTTGATCAGGTATGGAAGATTTTGAAACCGCTCTTCCTCCATCGATTTATTCGCCCAGCTCAATGCCTGGTCCCATTTAAATTGTTCCGCATAGCAAGAGGCCAGGCCGTTCATGGCTGCCAATTTATCGAATGACAGAACTTGTTCTGTTTTCAATACTTTTCGGTATTGAGCTGCAGCCACAATGTGTTTTCCTTCTTTAAAAAGGCGCATTCCATGTACCAAAAATAATTGTGGCGCATAATTAGTAAGGGTCATTTCCTCATGAATGTCTACATGATCAAAAGGATTACGGTTAGCGTCAATTTCAATAACGCTATTACCAACCATCACCCCTCTTTTTATCATGAATCGTGTACAATCAGGCAGGTCCTTTCCTGAAAAAATGTATTCATCGAACGCATACACCAGCCTCATCTGATAATTTATGTAGTGACGTACTTCCTCTGAATGCTCAATAATAGCCGCCGGCCAGGAATATGGATCTTTAGCAATTTCCTCATTCAAATCGGAAAGATGAACTTTTTCGTCATCTACTAAGTACAAAACCCATTTATTATGACCTGCAGAAAGCAACCGATTCCAGATTTCCGATCGGGTTTGCGTCTCTTCATATTTCACCCATTGAATGCCTGAATCGAGACTCTCGGGACGGCCGGTATTGGCAGCAATTGTAACTGTGCCCATCGTTTTGTTTAGCCGCCTGGCCTTGTTTAAATCGTAATATTTCATATCAGACAGGTATATTACCACGTCTACCCATCCGGCCATTTTACCATTTATTGTGTTGTGTATGTTAGATGTATCCACGATAACCTCTCTGTTTGTTAGTTTTGTTACTTAGTTTATAAATAGTTCAAAAGTGTGTTACTGAACATGCTTTGATACACAGCAATGGCAGAGTCGTAGGCGATTTGGTTGCTTGATAAATCTGCCGCAGCTTCAGCATAGTCAGCATCCGTTAAACTACTGATATCACTTTCAAGAGTAATTTTTGTGAACTCATATTGTTCAAATTGAAATTCCATGCGGTTTATGTTGCTACCTATTTTAGAAGCTGAATCGGTAACCTGGTCTACCATATCGTCCGCGGCATCCATTAAACTGTTCAGGATTGTGCTGTCATTATCCCTCAAAGCCTGTTCTATGTCGCCAAGAATAGTGAACAAATCTCCGGAATCTGTTGCTACTAATTCCTGGCCATTTATCGATACATTTACAAGAACACCATCATCTACAGCAACTTTTGGATCTGAACTGTTACTGTTATTCAGAATGGCACCGGGGTTCAAAGGATCTTCTTCAAAAGGAGGTACTGCACTGTTCGTGCCGGCAAATAAGTATCGATCGCCCGATTTTGTATTAAATAAACTTACCAATGAATCTCGTAAACCCGCTACTTGATCGGCCATATTCTCTCTGTCACCCTCATCATAATTGTCGGAAGCACCTTGCACCAGAACAGATTTAACTTTAATTAGATCATCAATAGCGGCATCTAATGCTTCCTGAGCAAACCTGGCCTGACGTAATCCACTGTCAATGTTACTTTGAAACTGGTTGACCTTCCTGAGGTTTTCTTCGAGAAATCTGCTCCGCTGGAAATTGACCGGATCGTCTGACGCATAGCGAACTTCTTTTCCACTCGACAGGCGTGAACTGATATCAGCGTATTCATTTCTGTTGAGAGTGATATCTCTCATAAAATTGTCTAGCAGTAATCGATTTGTTACTCTCATTGCCCTACCTCACTGTGTTTAATAAAGTGTCGTACATATCCTGGGCAGTGGTAAAAATCCTGGAAGCGGCCTGGTAGGAATTCTGATACTGTATCATCAGTGCAAGTTCCTCATCTATGTTCACCCCGGATTGGCGTTCTTGCTGGGTCTCCAGCATCAGAAGTTCTGCATCTTTAGTTTCTATTTGGTCAAGCAGGCTACTCATTTGTGTACCGGGAGTACTGATAATGCTTATGGATGAGTTTACCAGGTTCCTTCCTCCAATTAATTGCTGGCTTCTTAAATCAGCAATTTGTGCAGCAATATCACTGTTACCAGCTTCACCAGCTACAGACGAAGCAGCAATATGATTGGGATTATCGATCAAAACCTGGTTTATTGAGATGGTAGAAGCCGTTGTTCCTGATGGGTCAAAGAAACTCCTGGAAGTCGTATCATCTATCCCAAATCCCGAGGCATGAATGGCATTAAATTCATCCACAAATGTCGCTGCCAGCTCATCCAGTTTATTCATCATCTCAGGTAGCTCTTTCTCGAATAAATCCATTTGGCCACCCAGTTCACCCCCATTTATGTCAAGTATCTTGCCATTGTTCAGGCGTACATTCAGAACGTCTTCAGCTGCATTAATTTGTGTTTTAAGTGTTTCGGGACCATTCTCATCCAACACAATCAAACCACCGATTCTTACTTGTATAGCCCCATTTGGATCTGTCTCTTGTTGAAAATCCACTAATTCAGCGAGTTCCTGGAGTTTTTGAACCCGCATATCGGCACTGCCGTGATCCACACCCTGGCTGCCGGTAAAGGTTTGGTTCAGAGAATGGATATCGGAAAGCAGGGAATTGATTTGTGTAACAGTACCAACTGCAGTATCCTCAATTAGCACCCCGGCATCTTCAATGCTTTGGCTTATGTTTGCAAGTTTATCTGCCAACGCCTGAGCATTGCTTATCAAATTGGAACGAACACTCGAGTCCTGAGGATCAGATGCAAGTTCTGAGAAGGAGTCGAACAACTCGCTTATTTTAATATCCAAATCGCCATCCGAATCGGTAGTCATGGAAGATTGCAAACGCTCATAGATTTGGTGCTTATAAGTCATGGACCCCAAATCCTGGCGGGTTTTGTTTGTAAGAGTGTCATTCATCTCGTTCCGCAGCCTTTCTACGGTGGTTACACTTACACCAAGCCCCAAAAAAGCACCTTTTTGGTTCATCCCCGCCGTTTGCGTGTTTAATCGCTGACGGGAATATCCCTCGGTATCTACATTTGCAATATTATTTGCAGTAACCTGCAATTGCCTTTGAGAGGCAAGTAATCCACTTTTCGATATTTCGAATAACGTCTTCATTCTTAAATTTCGTGATTCACGGCTACACCCGGGGAGATGTTAGAACGTGATCCGGCTGCATTATAGAGCGTATTCTTTTCGTTATGTTTACTGTAAAGTGCATGCATCATTTTGGCATTGCTAGACATCGCGAACTCTAGTAACTCCACAATTTGATTATGCTTTCTTTGAAGCTTGTTCAGGTTGTAATTCAGAAGTTTTTGCCAATTATCAATATGGAGAGCCGACTCAGGGAATAACTCCTTAAGATCAATGAGACGAATTCCCTTTTCAGATTTCTTATCCGATAGAAGTGCCTGTAATTCTTCAATGAATTCCCTTTCCTGATCGGAATATTTCATAGTAAGCGTAGCATGAATGCCGGAAAGTTCTTCTATTTTTTGTGAATTGGATGCAATAATGGCCTCTATTTGACATTCCATTACTTCAATCATTTTTTTTGAGCTTTCGTGTAAACTCTCCACCTTTTCGGCAAGGGTTTGTATCTCTTGGGGCATCTCTTTTATTTCACTCATCGTAGCGTATTTTTATTTGATAGTTTTATTCTTCAGAATGTTGGCTCCAGTACCTCGACACCAGATCGGCCATTCCAAGTTTCTTTTGGGCAGCTAATTCGTTAGCCAACGCGTCATTAATGAACTCGCGATACATGTTGTTGGCATTTCCCATTAAGCCACCTTCGTTTGTCATTTTGAATGTGTTTTTTGTCAATTCCTTCACAAGATGACGTGCAAAAATCTCTTCAAACTGGATAGCTG
>JAKSCW010000220.1 GCA_022360375.1 Balneolales bacterium | reverse complement strand
TCTTTGATAGATGGGATTTTTTGTATGGCTTCTTCAACTTCAATTGGGTTTACATTCTCCCCGCCAGTTACAATCAGGTCTGTTCGGCGAGACTCTATAAAAAGCTGTCCAAAACCATTTAAATGGCCATAATCACCGGTATTGAACCAACCATGTTCATCAAATTTTGCGGAATTAAATTTTTTATCATAGTACCCGTCAAATACCTGAGGTCCACGCAGCCAAATCGACCCGGATTCATTCATTCCTAATTTTTTACCATGTTCATCCCGAATCTCAAGTTCATTAGGTGGAAAAGGTTTACCCACACTCTTTAAAGGAGTGTAAGTTCCCGATGGAACGTGCATGGGGCTGGCTACTATCTGTGCACAGGTTTCAGTCATCCCGTAAGATGAAACCATGGGAACACCTCGCTCAATAGCTTTTCGTAAAATGGTTTCTGAGGAAGGGCCGCCGCCTAGTAATACAGCCTTAAAGTCTTTATGAGTCCGGAACAGAGGGTCATCTAACAGTCGCCTCAACATAGTGGGAACGAGAGAAGCTGCCTGGAAACGGGTGTTGTCGCGCAGAAACTCTTTCACCATTTCCTCATGAAATATATTTAATCGATAAATTCCGGTTCCATAAATCAGGGAACGAAGAATGATGGAAATTCCCCCAATATGGTTTAAAGGAAGGCATAAGAGCCAAAAATGGTTAGGGTCGGGTTTAAAGTTTTTGGCTGAGGATTTTGCTGCAGAGATTATTTGTCTGCGTTTCAATGGCACTGCTTTTGGTTCACCAGAGGTGCCAGAGGTAAAAAAGTAACCAAACACATCGTTTGCATCTATGTCATTTGATTTAGGAAGGATCGAATTTCGGGCGTCGAACGTGAAGGCATTTAAAAAGAAATTTTCATCCATATGGATCACGTCTTCGCCCTGGAAACGAGATCGGTTTTTTGAATCACAGAAAATCAAACTCGGACTCAATTCAGAAATCTGTGTTTCCAATTCCTCTTGGGAGAGTTTAGGATTCAATGGAATAAAAGGTATACCCAGTTTCCAGCAAGCAGCGATAGAAAAAATGAGCATGTCGGAGGATTCCGAGACGAAGGCAACGGGCCATTTCAGAGAATCGGATTTTTCGATCAAAATATTCTGGAAGAAGGCAGTGAACCGATTTAAATCGCTATAGGTATACATGCCGTGCTTAGAAGCCAGGAACACATATTGCGTATCTGTTTTTTTGAATTCGAAAAGTTGTAATCGGGATTTAAACATGCTTAAGGTACTTCTTCAAAGGATGTTAAATCAACGGTTCTCCCAAGCCCTGGTTGCGTTGGAAAAATATATTCCCCGTTGGCTACTTCATAAACAGGATTTTTTGTTTCGCTGAAAATGGAGCTGGTAGCCAAGCCATGAGCGTATTCTTTTGAACCCAACCCAGATGCTAGCACAGCAGACATGGTCCTTCCGATGGTTGCATCAAGTGAAGTAGTAAATACTACTTCCATGGAATGAGTATCAGCTTCATGTTTTGTTACGTTTATGTCGTGAAAACGACCCAACAATGCCGGTTTTATAATCAAAAGATCACAAGCATGTTCCTTGATAAGTTGTGAAGCTATCCGTGCCCCGGCTACTGCTTCATCGGCAGCTATAGGGATTTCGGTATCTTCAGTCACCTTCTTTAGGCCTTCTAAATTATCTTTATTAACGGGTTGTTCGCAGTATTCTATATTTAAGGGAATCAATGTATTCAAATTATCAATGGCTTCATTTACTTCCCATGCCTGGTTGGCATCAATACGAAGTGTAAGCTCAGGAAAGTGTTCTCTGATGGCTGAAAGAAGAACATGCTCTTTTTTAAAATCAGTTCCTACTTTCATTTTAGCAGTGTCAAAACCTTGTTTAATCCCTTCTTCAATTTGGTGTAAAACGAGCTCTTTGCTGTTCTGAATTCCGATAGTAAAATTGCACTTCGCTTTCGGTTTTTTGTTTCCAAATAAAAACTCAGAGATGGGTACTTCATTACTCTGTGATCTGAAGTCTGCCACCAGAGTATCTAAGCCAAAGGAAAGGGAAGGGAAATGGTGGATAGAATGAAGTACACTAAGAATTTCTTCTTCCTGCCCCGAAGTAATAAGGGATTCCAGGTGTTTTTGGTTATGGATCAACACAGCTTCAGTTTGAGCCAACGTCTCCGAAGAAAATCCAGGTAACGGGGCCACTTCACCAAAAGCTGTGATTCCATTTTTCCGGAATGTAAGAACTATTCCCTGCCGGGTTTCAAAAGTTCGGTTGGTTATTTCGAATGGTTTTTTAAAGGGGATATTATATCGGAAAAAACGAAGCATTATCCCAGAATAACACCCGTTGAAAAGAGGAGCCCAAACAATGCCATGAATTGAGCGGTTTGTTCCAGTACCTTATTCAGGTTGGGTTTATGGGTTTCGGTCCACACTTTTCGTGCTTGCAAAAAAGCCAAAGGAAGAAGGATAAACGGAAGAAAGATCCATTCGTTAAAACCCATCTGAAAATAAAAGTGTGGAGGAATAGCATAGGCGAGCGCCAGCATGGCCGTGTATTCTATTTTAAGGGCGGTATCACCAAACATTACTCCAAGTGTTCGTTTTCCAACTTTTGCATCTTGTTCAACATCCCTGAGATTGTTAATAACCAGAATATTGGTGCACAAAGCCCCCACCGAGAGTGAAGCCCAAAATGTTGCTTCAGACCATTCTAATGCGTTCACATAATAAGTTCCCATCACGGCTACAATTCCAAAGAAAGCAAATACGAAAATATC
>JAKSCW010000319.1 GCA_022360375.1 Balneolales bacterium | reverse complement strand
TGTAACCGTGTTTGCCCTCGATTTTATGAAGGGCTTTGTGCCTTCATTTTGGTTAAGTGCGATTGCATTCAGTTTATTTTCCGGGCCACTTGCACCACCAAATTGGGATGTAGAGGCCTTTCTGAAAATTTTCTGCGGGGTGATGGCGGTGGTAGGTCATATGTACCCCATTTTTGCGAAGTTTAAAGGCGGCAAAGGTGTGGCCACCGCCTGTGGGATGTTATTCGGAATTGAGCCGGTTTCAATTGCCATTTGCTTTGCCCTGTTCGGGCTAATCATTTTGATTACAAAGTATGTTTCTTTGGCATCCATTTCAGCTACTATACTATATCCAATTATCCTGGCGGTTATGAAGTATTATCTCCAGCTTGATATAGATGGGAGCATTCTTGCTTTTGCTATTATCATCGCTTCAGGAATTATTTATCAGCATCGGCCCAACATACAGCGTTTAATAGCAGGTACAGAGAACAAAGTAGGATCAGGAAAACACCGGAAAAAAGAGGCTAATGTTGAAGCAGAAAAGGTGCAGGTATGAGAAATGTGACCATTGTTGGTGCAGGTAGTTTTGGTACGGCGCTGGCAACTGTGCTTGATACAGCAGGGAATAACGTGCAAATATGGGCCCGTGAACCTGAAGTGGTTGATACTATTAATGCGGAACACCGAAACCCCGCCTACCTTACTGACCTTCAGCTTCCCAGTGGAATAAAAGCGTATAACGAGTTAGAGAAATGCTTGCGAAGCCAGGATATGGTGGTTTTTGCAACACCGTCACATACCCTTCGGGAAATCTCAGCCAGAATTAAACCATGCCTCGATGGAAGTGAAATTTTGGTTACCGTAACAAAAGGTATCGAAAATGACACCTTCAAAACGATGTCCCAGATTTTGGTAGAAGTGATGGAAGGAGTGACTTATGAAGATAATATCGGGGTGTTGTATGGACCAAGCCATGCTGAAGAAGTGGCTATGCTTCGACCCACAACGGTGGTAGCCGCGGCCTATTCTTCCCGAACAACCCGGGCCATCCAGGAAGCTTTTTTAACGCCGATGTTTCGTGTGTATGCCAACAATGATGTGATAGGTGTGGAAATTGGTGGCTCTGTTAAAAACATAATGGCTATTGCAGCCGGAGTGATTGACGGTGCAGCACTGGGAGATAACGCGAAAGCCGCCCTTTTAACGCGTGGTTTACACGAAATGCGCCGAATGGGAGTTATGCTTGGTGCTCATCCGGATACGTTTGCAGGTCTCACAGGGATGGGTGACCTGATTGTAACGTGTACCTCCGAACATAGCCGGAATCGATATGTAGGCCATCAAATTGGGATGGGTAAGGGTTTAGAAGAAATTAAGAAAAGCATGAACATGGTTGCAGAAGGGATTAAAACCACGCGATCGGTTCATGACTGGGCACTTAAGAATCATGTGGAAATGCCCATTACCTCAGCGGTATATAAGGTTCTTTTTGAAGGCATGGACCCAAGAGACGCGCTAAATAACCTGATGACACGCGACCCCAAACACGAGGCGGTTATCTAGAACTACCAAGCGGTAGAGGAATGAAAGACGAAATGAATTTTTATTTGCAGCATACCGGTGCTGTGAACATGAGCAGTATGACCAGGCAGGATCTGAAAAACCTGATTGCTATGGGAGAGGGAACCTTCCTGGAATTCAAACACAAAATTGCTTCCCCGGAGAAAATTGCAAGGGAAATTGCTGCTTTTGCAAATTCACATGGCGGAACTATCCTGATTGGAGTGGGGGATAAAGGCGAACTCATTGGTGTAGAAAGCTATATGGAAGAAGAATTTTGGTTGAATCAGGCGGCTAATGAAGTATGTATTCCCTCCGCCGGAATCAAAATTGAATTGCTCAATATCGGGCAGAAAGATGTACTAATCGTGGAAGTGCCGGAAGCAGAGTCAAAACCGGTTTATGTAAAAGGGAAGAAGCATCGAAAAGTATTTATGCGGCAACAGGATGAAAGTGTACTTGCTTCCGACGAAATGATTGAAATACTGAAGAATGGGAGCTCGGAAGAAGGGATTACGTTTGAATTCGGGGAAAATGAACGCTTGCTGTTCCGTTTTTTGAATGAATACAGTGAAATCACCGTTCAGAGGTTTTCAATATTAATTAATGTAACCACCTACACTGCTGCGAAGATCCTGGTGAATTTGGTAAGTGTAGGGGTGTTAGACTTGTTTGAACGTGATGGAATAGCATACTATACTTTATCGAAGAAAACTTCTTAGCAGTTAGCTCGTTATAAATTCCATTTAAGTGAAAAAGTGTTGTAAACGATAAATTTTTATATATTTATACTATTCGTATCTATTCTGCTATGGCTGAAGCATTATCAAACTATCAAATAAATACAAAGACTAATGAGTGGTTTGGAGCATTGATACACCAACTTCGAACTCATGAATTACAACTTGAAACGGGCACTGCTCCCGAGGAGCTTTCAAATTTTTATGAAGCGCTTATAAATGGTGAAGAAATAAAAGTTTTGAATGAAACCCGGCAAGGCAGTACAAAGTTTTTTGTAAAAAAAGTAGTCGAGATGTATATAAAAGAGCTTCATTCCAGAGAGGTTAATGCCCAAAAATTGGCGTTATACACATCGGATGAAAGGGTTCTTGTTTGGCTACAGCTCGAAGAAGACGATGAAGATTCTGAAAAATCGGCGATACTTGCACAATCTAAAGTGAACTCTTCATTCCAGGAATACGGTTTTCATATTGAATCTATGATTGTTGAAGATGCTGATAATCTTGAAGTTCCCAAGCACTATTTTACCTTAATTGGGTAATTTGCTTGTCGTCTTTTGATGGACATATAGAACAGGCATCAAAGAATTTAGACTTTTTGGAGAAAGTAAACGCCGAGTTTCCAAATGTATATGATTGGCAGGTTACAATAAGCTTCTATTCCGCTTTACATCTGATGAATGCTCACGTATATAAATCTTTAGGAACTTACCACAGAACTCATAACGATTTAGCTAATGCCATAAGTCCTGAATCCAGCATTAAGCATCCTGCCCAGGTATCTGAAGAGGTATTCGTAGCATATGAAACATTATTTATACTATCCAGAAGGGCCAGGTATCTGTACAATGCAAAGTCTGATAATAAAGTTGGTTTTACCAATCACAAGCATTTGGCAAAATCGATCAGACATTTAAATACGATAATGGAATGGTTTGATCAAAAATATAGTCAAGGTTTTCCGAAACGTAGTTTTTTCTGCGTAGGTTTAAAAAAGGGAGAATTAGTATATTTCGAAATACGTTAGTATATGAGTAACCAAGAAGATAATTTAGACGATGTAATTGCTTCCCTCCTCGATTTTGAGGACGACGAAACTACGTCTGAGACTACCGAAGAGAGAACACCAACGGGAGAACCGGTTACCATGACCGAGCGTGCTGCCAGGCAAGTGATGAAAATTAAAGGGGAGGAAGGCCTCGATTCCAATTTATATCTTCGGGTAGCCGTAGAAGGCGGAGGCTGCTCCGGCTTAAGCTATAAACTCGGCTTAGATCATCGCCAGGAAAACGACACCATTTTTGAATGCCATGGTGTGGAAATGGTGGTGAATCCGGATCACCTGCTTTACCTCGAAGGAATCGAAATCGATTACCCTGACGGATTAGATGCCCGCGGCTTCACTTTCGACAACCCCAACGCGGTAGACAACTGTGGTTGTGGCACGAGTTTTTCGATTTAATTACACTTCACGTTTGTAATACTATATCCACTCGGCGAAGGAGCGGAGTCGGTTTCGGGTGGTCACCCTGAGCTCCCTAGGAAGGAATGATGGTCGG
>JAKSCW010000430.1 GCA_022360375.1 Balneolales bacterium | reverse complement strand
TCCAATGCAGGGTAATGTTCTTTTTGCCATCCTGTGCGGGAAAATTTAATACCACATGAGAAGAAGGCGGACAGCTTTCCGGGAAGTAGGCTCTCTGGAAAGGGCCTGTATATACACTACCCACACTACATTCTACTTTATCCGGATAGTGAAGCCCAAGTACAGCATACGGTGTTTCAATCATATGACATCCAATATCGCCTAAAGCTCCGGTGCCATAATCCCACCAGCCACGCCAGTTAAAAGGAACCAGGTTTTCAAAATAGCTTTTCCGGGGAGCGGTACCGAGCCATAGATTCCAATCCAGTTCTCCTGGTATCGGGGCTGGACCGGGGCGTTGAATTCCCTGAGGCCAAACGGGACGATCGGTCCAGATCCATACTTCTTCCACATCCCCAATTAACCCCGCCTGGTACCATTCTGTTAGTTTTCGCACTCCTTCTCCTGAAGAACCCTGGTTCCCCATTTGCGTAACTACTTTATACTCAGCGGCCGCCTCTGTGAGCATCCGCGCTTCGTAAATGTCGTGAGTCATTGGTTTTTGAACGTACACATGCTTGCCCATTTGGATGGCCGGCATAGCCTGGATAGCATGATTATGGTCGGGTGTGGAAACACTTACTGCGTCAATATTGTCTCTTTCCTGTTCCAGCATTTCCCTGAAATCTTTATAAAAAGAAGCATCAGGGTATTCAGATTGTGAACGAGCAACCTGCCGTTCATCAACATCACAAAAGGCGGCAATTTTAACATTTGTATGGCTGGAAAACTGACGCATATCATGATGCCCCTTCCCGCCGGCGCCTATTCCTGCTATGTACAGAGTGTCACTTGGAGGGATGAACCCGGAACCACCTAATACATGACGGGGCACAATGGTGAAAGCAGCTCCTGCCACCCCGATTTGTTTTAGAAAGCTCTTTCGGGAAAGGCTGTTAGTTTCTTTTGGAGAGGATTTTTCAGGATCAGGCATGGCGCAATAAGTTGGTTTGCGCCAATAAAATGATTTTAGATCAAAATGGCGAACAACTGGAAATTATTTTTCTGCCAATTTCTGGTTGATTACATCGATAACCTGTTGTACGGTCTCGAATGTACTTATCGAGTCGTTATCGATGGCAATATCGAATTCGTTTTCAATATCAATTACTACATCAATTACATAAAAAGAATCGAGACCAAGATCATTAATAAGATGAGAGTCTGATTGTATTTCTTCTACGCTGATGTCATCTAAATAAGGCTGAATAATCGGTTTTAACTTCTCAACGATTTCCTGCTCAGTACTCATTGTTTCCATTGCTTTAGAAGTACGCAGCTGTTCACATCTCCAAAACCAAGACTTGCCTTAATTACATATTCAAGATCTTGTTCAACTGCAGTACCTATGATTGATTTTGAATCGATTAAGGATACAATTTCTGGATGCAAATTATCAATATTAATGTTGGGATGTGCAAAGTTATGATGCAATTGAAGGGCAGCCGCAACCAGTTCAATGGAACCCGAAGCACCAAGGCAGTGACCTACCATCGATTTGAGTGTATTTATCATTGGAAAATCATTTCCGGATCTGTCTAAAGCTTTTGTCCAGGATTCAATTTCCTTTACATCCCCCATGGTTGAAGTTAAGTGACCACAAATCAGATCGATATCATTTCCAGTAATATTTGCTTCTTCCAAACACAATTGAATGGCACGTTGGGTGGCTTCCGGATTTGAAGCCGTAATTGAACCCCCATTTCGTTGACCACCATTTACAATTTCTCCCGCTACAATTTCCCCGTAAATTTTTGCATTTCGCTCTAAGGCAGAATCAAGATCTTCTAAAACTAATGCGCCGGCACCCGATCCCGGAATAAAGCCAAAGGAATTTGCCGACATAGGTCGGGAAGCTTTTTCGGGTTCGTCATTTGAGTCAGTGCACAAAATTCTTAGTGCTTCGAATGAACTCCAGATATAAACTCCCTGGCTTTCTGTGCTTCCACAAAGCATCCGTTTTGCCTTGCCGGATTTAATACGTTCATATCCCATTATTACCGCTTCAGTACCAGTAGCACAGGCTGTTGAATTGGCAGTAGCGATGTTTCCGAATCCAATAATTTTATTCAGATAGGTAACAGCACCACTCGTCATAGTTTGTTCTACTATTCTGGAACCAATTCTTCGCGGGTTTCCATTATTTATAGTTTCAAATACTTTGCCTAAGAATTGATCACCTGCAAGTGTGCCTGACCCGAAAATAATCCCTGTATTCCAATCAGGATTTACATCATTCGCTAAAAAAGGCAATCCTGCATCTTTCCAGGCTTCCGTGCCTGCAAGGCAAGAGTATTTAATAGGCTCACTTTGAAGTTTAGCATACAAGCCGCCTGGCAAAATAGCTTTTATATCTGCTTCTTCGTAAGCCGGAATTGCGGAAACGGTACATTGGAAATTATACTCAGACATTCGTTCATCAAATGCCAACCCTGATTTTCCTTCTCGAATAGCCCTGTTAAATTCTGAAACTCCGGTTCCATTAGGTGATACAACACCTAATCCTGTAATAACAACTCGTTTACTCAAATCGCAATATCTTTATTAGTTAGAATAGTGCTACAGATGATTCCTGATGAACAAATTTCGTGTTCATTATCGAAGAGCGTTACTTTTGTTTTCATTCGTTTCAACCGAAAATAGATTTTTTCTGCTTCAACTGTAACTTTTGTTTCAGGGTACACAGGCTTCATAAATTTAAGCTCTACATTCGTAAAGATAGGTTTAATTAAGCTAAAATCTTGTTCGGGATTTTCGAGCGCCACATTTACAATACCAAGAGGTAAAGCCCCGGCCTGAGCCATGGTTTCTGTAAGAATTACACTCGGTGTTATCGGGTTTTCCGGAAAATGGCCGGAATAAAAATACTCGTCTTTACCGAAGTAGTAAGTACCACGGGCACTATGTTCGTCTACATATAGAAGCTCATTTACAAATCTGAACGGGGGTTGGTGGGGAATAACATCCAGTATCTGGTTGTAATCATTAATATCAAGCATTGGAAGTTAGTTTCTTAGAGTAACATCTTCTTCGTTTAAGGATTTTTTCGTCTAGTACTTCGCTATTACCTGCCAATGTTTTCCATAAGTTAAAAACCCGTGCATTATCTTCAAGGGCCGGGTTTGCCTGAAACGAAGTAACTCCTTCTTTGATAAAGCTTTTCCAAAGCTCGTGGTACACCATTCCAATAACTCCGGTTTTTTGGTATTCGGGAAGAACACCAACCAGATATAGATCAATAGATTTGTTGAATTTTAAAGCCTTTAATAAATGAATAAAACCAAATGGGAATAATCTGCCATTTGCTTTTCTGAATGCATGAGATAATGAGGGCATGGATATTCCAAAGGCGATCATTTTTCCTTCTTCATTTTGGATCAGCTTTACGTATTTACGGGAAAGAAATGAAAAATACTTTTTTCCAATTCGCCTTGATTCAGCAGGTGTTAGCTTATAAAACCCAAATAAGCCTTCGTAACTGGTATTAACTACTTCAAAAAACTCATCCATATTGTTTTGGATATCTTTTTTTGAATGAACAGGAATGACCTGAAACTTAAACCGTTCTGATATTTGGTTTGCAACCCGCGAGAGTTTTTGGGGCACTTCTTCGGTAAACTGATGTCTTAGCTCCAACCAATCCAGTTCTTTGGAATATCCATGCTTTTCTAAATGGTCTTTGTAGTATGGAAAATTATATATCGTGGCGATAGTGGTAATGGAATTAAAACCCTCTACCAACATCCCTTGAAAGTCGAAATCATTGAATCCCATAGGACCGATTAATTCCGAGGCTTTTAATTCTTTCGCCCAGGATTCAACAGCATTTAATAATGCTTCAGAAACTTCTAAATCGTCGACAAAATCAATCCAGCCAAAGCGGATTTTTTTGTGTTCATTGAACTCGAATCCATGCTTAATTGCAGCAACCCTACCTACAACTTCTCCATTTTTATACGCCAGCCAATGCCTGGATTCTGCATATTCATAGGCCGGGTTTTTTTTAGGGTTAAAATCTTCCAGCTCGTCGGCAATAATAGGTGGAACCCAGTATTTATTCCCTTTATACAATTTGAAAGGAAATTTCACAAAAGTGATAAAGTCTTTCTTTTCAGTAATTTTCTTTATGATAAGTTCTGACATTCCAAAGAGTTGGTAAAAAAACACCGACGTTACAGAAAGCCCAAGTATACAAAACAAGGCATAGAAAATTTTAAAAAGTGAAAGTTTCTTGTAAGGAAAAGGAAAAAACCCGGTCTTATAAGCAACAGGGTTTGAAGATTATTGCTAAGGGTTGTTGTAAAACATAGATGACCAACACATATGAACAGGGAATATCAATTTCCTTTTTCCAAATACCCGGCAGTAAGAATTGTACTTCTGTTGATCTTAGGGATTCTCCTGGGATGGGCTTTTTCGGGGGGAATCTATCTTCCTTTGGGGGTTAACATCGTTCTTTTAGGGGCGATGATTGGGGCTCGGTCTTCGGACCGGGCCTCTTTTTCTTGGGTATATACCTGGGTTATTCGCGCGGGATATATTTTGTTGATTATTGCCTTTGGCTGGATACGAATGGAAATGCAACAAGTGAAAGAATACCCGGCCACGGTCAATTTAATGGAAGTTTCGCCTTGGGAAGAAATAGAAGCGGAAGGGATCATTTCTTTTTTAGCAACAAATGCAGAAGGAAAACCCAGGGCAGATCTTCACATCGAAAAAACCAGATTTTCAGGGAATGTACAGTCAGAAGAGGCGTATAAAGCAAGGGTTCTTTTTGAGGAATCAATTCCTGTTTCGAATGGGGACAGAATTTTTTTTAAGGGAACCGTTATTCCTGTTTCAGAGCCTCGAAATCCAGGGCAATTCGATTATTATCAATACCTCGCTGATCGCGATATTTATGTTCAAATCAGGTTGGACAGCCTGATTGATTATTCCACGAATCAATCTTTAATGAGTTGGTCTTGGTGGCAGAATCAGGCATTAATGCTGGTAGAACAGAATTTTAATGAAACAACGGCCCCAATAGCGAAGGCATTACTTTTAGGTTATAAACAAGACTTAGAAGGAGCAACCAGACAGGCATTTGCCCGTGCGGGATTATCGCATATTATGGCTGTTTCGGGACTGCATGTCGGGTTTATTGTGGCTCCATTCTGGATGATTATCCCCCTTTTCTGGAGAAGCAAACGAACTACTATTATTGGGTTTGTTTTGTTGGTTTCATTACTGTATTTCTATGCGGGACTCACCGGATTTACTTCCTCGGTAATACGGGCTTCAGTTACAGCTGTTTTTCTTACCGCCGGCAAACTCTTTAACAAATCATCCAATTCCATAAATCTTACTGCTTCGGCGGCTATTCTGATGTTGCTGATTAATCCCGAAGACCTGTTTGATATCGGGTTTCAACTTTCATTTAGCGCTGTGTTTAGCATTTTGTTGGTACTGCCAACTATCCAGTATTGGTTGCCCGGGTGGGTTCAGTACCGCTGGTACGCTACTCCGTTAATGGTAGTCACTGTTTCTGTGGTGGTTCAATTGGGATTATATCCTCTCCAGGTATACTACTTTGGCGAAGCGTCGTTGATTAGTCCACTGGCAAATGCACTGTTTATTCCATTTTTAGGAATCATTGTTCCTCTGTCATTAGTATGTCTTGTAATATCAGCGGTTATTCCGGAGGTTGGCTTTTGGTTGAATATTCCCTCTTTTTTATTCGTGGAAACCATGTACGGCTTTGTAATGACGGCAGCATCCTGGGATTGGGCATGGGTAAAAGCATCCCTGAACTCAAACCTCGTTTTTCCTATATGGGTGGCAGGTTTACTCGGAATAGCGAGTTGGCGGGTTCCGGAAATTCGTTGGAAGATATCAGCGATATTTGTCGGGTTACTTTGCGTTTTATCGATTCAAAATGTGATTCAACAAACCCAAAAACCCGAGTTTTCCGTGTTAGTGTTCGATGTAGGCCAGGGAGACGCTTCATTGCTACAAACCCCGAATGGCAAAACTGTTTTGATTGATGCCGGAGTTTGGCGACCGGGTTACAATTCAGGGGAATCGATTATTCTTCCGTATTTGGAAAAGCAGGGAATCCAGCAACTGGATGCGGTGATTTTATCTCACCCCCATGCCGATCATATTGGAGGAATTCTGACTTTAATTGAACAAATGGAGATTGGCATGATTTATAATTCCGGTTATGAGTATGATTCCAATTTATACCGGAATTACCTCTTGAAAGCCGAAAAAAACCAGGTTCCTGTTTATGGAGTGAGGGCCGGAGATGTATTAGATATTGACCCATCGGTATTGTTTTTAG
>JAKSCW010000263.1 GCA_022360375.1 Balneolales bacterium | reverse complement strand
TCTTCTTTTATCATTTTTGTTGATCCCATTTGCTTTAGATTATGTAGGCGGCATTGGTGTTGTTCACGAAACATTGCCTGAGGAATGGTTCAACTTAGTGGCTAATGAAGAAGTTACGCTCTTCTTCATAGTAATGGCGGTAATTAATGGATTAGTTGGAGTGGTCGTTCAACCTCATCATATGGCAATCAATGGGTCGGGAAAAACAGAGATAAGTTGTCGGTCTGGTTGGACGTACGGCATTTTTATTAAACGATTTGCAACGCTTGGATGGGCTTTTTCCGGGATTTTTATTGCAGTGGTATTCCCGCAAATTATGGACGCTGATGCTTCAGAAAGAGAAATGGCTTTTGGATTGGCAATTGTGGAGCTTCTTCCGAGTGGTTTTGTTGGGGTGATGATTGCCGCCATGGTTGCTGCAGTTGTTGCTGCCTGCAATAACTTTATGGTGAATGGATCTGCCCTGTTTACCCGAAATTTTTATCAAAGGTTTTTGAACTCAGGTGCGGAAGAAGCACACTATTTAAATGTAGCTCGCTTTAGTTCCTTTTTTGTGGTTATAGTTGGGGTAGGAGTAGCCTTATATATTCCCACGGTGATTGAAGGATTATTTTTACTCTGGAAGATCATGGCATTTCTGGGCATTGCATTTTGGATGGCCGTTTTTCGGAAAAGAGCCAATCGTTATGGTGCGTGGTCTTCTATGTTAATCACGGCAATACTGGCGTTCACAACTGATGCCATGGGATGGACTTTCCCGCAACAAATTGCGCTTTATTTGCCCATCGGTTTTCTAACTATGATTACCGTGAGCTATTTCACGCCCAAAGAAGACGATGCAATCATCAACCGCTTTTATTCATTGTTAAATACTCCTGTTGGTCAGGAAGAAAGGTTGGAAAAAGCGGGGATTACTTCGCAGGATTTTGAGATTCCAAGTTCTGAAAAAAGGAAAGAGAAAATTGAAACGCCCCCCTTGTTAGATCATACCCCCGCACTTGCGACAGGCGAAGGGTTGATGTTGGTAGATTTGCTCAGTTTAAAAAAGAGCTTCAGTCTCAAAAACTATAGGGTGGATTTAAAAGGTTTTGGAATATCCTGGTCAATTGTAGCAGGATACCTGATCCTGGCTTGGGTATTAAGCAGGGCCGTTTAGTTCAAAATTACTTTGCTCATATTTTTGTCCCGCTTGATTCTCTGACAATCAAAGTAGGGGCGAAGGTAGTACGGACTTCCGGTTTTTTGCCTTCTATTATTTGAATGAGCTTTTCTATCGCAGTGGCACCAATTTTTTCGATAGGCTGATGGATAGTAGTTAGCGGCACTTCCGCATATCGGGCTTGCTCAATATCATCAAAACCTACAATTGCTACATCATCAGGTACTGAGTATCCTAGTTCCTGTACTCTTTTAATAAAGCCTAACGCAGATAAATCGTTATAGACAAAAAAAGCGGTTGGTTTATCATTCATTGTGTGAAAAACATCTCCCAATTTGTAACCGGAATTAAAACCATGGGAAGATTTTCCATCATCAAGTTCAAGGATATAATCCGGGTTGAAGCCGAGATTGTATTTTTCAAGTGTTTTTTTAAAGCCGTTTAAACGAAGGTTACCCAATGAATTATTGGAAGGACTATTTATATATCCAATTTTTGTATGCCCTAAGTCGATAAGGTGCTTCGTCCCTAACGCCGCACCTTCCTCATGGTCAGTACCTACATACCATATATCCTCACCTTTAACGTAAGAAACCATAACCAACGGGAAGCCTTCATCAAGAAGTTCACGAATAATTTTCGGAGGGCGTAATTCCTTGCGAAGAGTAGCCACGATCATTCCCTTTACACCCAATTCTTTAAATCGTTTTATTTGATTCTCTTCTTTCTTAACCTGGCTGGAACTATTCGAAAGAAGCATGTTATAGCTTTTAGAATAGGCGGTTTCTTCAATCTCGTGTGCTATTAAAGAGAAAAAAGGGTTCTTCAAATCCTGGAGCACTAACCCGATAGAGTCGTGATGTTTAATACTGCCATTTGTTGCCCTTTGCGCAACAAATGTTCCCTTTCCAACTCTGCTATATAAATAGCCATCGTCAATTAAATTAGAAAGAGCATTTTTAATAGTAATCAAACTAACATCGTATTCCTCAGCTAGTTCTTTGTGTGATTTAAGCTGTTCACCAATCCCTAATCTTTTATCGGAAATTTTATCTTTTATATCCTCTTTTATTTGGATGTAAAGAGGGGTTGAATTTTGGAAATCAATTGGCATTCGTTATTCCATTGTAGAAAATATTTTAATATACCTAATATACCTAATAATACCGGTTCACACAAAAACAGATATTTACCAGATTAATTTTCCAGTGCGTAAACATTAAGGTTTTGGTACTCAGCAATTAGCGGTGCCATTTGTCTGAATCCTATCTTCCCATTGGTTAATGGTGTTTGGTCATCAGTCCAACTCAGTACATCAAGTTGATTAATGGAAAACGTAATTCGGTTTCTAAATTTAGTTAATGAGATTTTATAGGGAGGGAGCGCATCCACAACGGAAGGGATAGGGTCTGCTCCCATCGCCACCAATTCAAATCCTTTACTTTTTCTCAGGTTACAAGTATGAAACGCTCGTTCCTGTGGATGTTTTCTTCTGAAATAGGAAAGATGATAAGTATTTATATCTCCACTATGGTATTGCGGATATATTCCATTCCTTTTATTTAGCGAAGTATCAAATAAATCTTCTCCATTCACCCCTTTTGCAGCAAAAAAGAT
>JAKSCW010000429.1 GCA_022360375.1 Balneolales bacterium | reverse complement strand
GTTCAGTTTCACGTTCAGAAACCACCTGTTCCGGTTTGTTTTCTCCCGCAAGATCCCACATCTCCTGAAGATCTTCAGGAAGATTCCTCAGTTCATGAATATTTGATGGTTTGGGTTTCTTAGTCATACCAATGCCGATTGTTGTTTGTATTTTTCAAAATTAGCTCTGAGAGTTTTTAGTGCAGCTACGATATGATTATTAACCGTTCGGGCAGAAACATCCATTATCTCCGCTATCTCATCATGTTGAAGCCCATCAAACCGACTTAATTGAAATGCTTCCTTCTGCCGATCGGGCAGGTTTTGAATTAAGCTATGAATGAGTTGCTCAGAATCCTCTTCCAAGGCAGAAACTGAGTTTTCATCAACAATATCGTCCTCTATGGTGCTGTACTTGTTGCTGTGATCACGAATAAAATTCAGGCACCTGTTACGAATGGATGTGTAGAGGTAAGAGTCCAGCGACTTGGTTACATCAAGGTCCTCCCGCTTTTCCCATAGCTTCACAAACACATCCTGAAGGATATCAGTAGCATCTGCTTTGGAATCCAGATATCGTAATGCAAAGGCCATGTACCGGTTGTAATTCTCCCTGAAAAAAGAAGAGAAGGCCAATCGGTTACCGGCCTTAATTTCCTTTGCGTATGTCTGAATTTTGATTTTGTTCATCACAACTATTTGCACTTATACACACAACAGGTGTTTAATGACTAGCTGCAATGATAAACTGTATAAAAAAAGTGAGAGTTCGTTCCGGAAAAAAGAAATTACAACCTGTATCTGATCCCAACCCGAATACCCAGGGAAGCATCAACGGTATAGAAATCGCCGTAGCCTTCAATTCGCCAGCGAGAATCCAGGCCGCGTTGTATGCCGGCTCCCAGGGCGAAATCAGAATCTTCAGCCAGGATGCCACGCACACGACCAAAAACCGTATTTGTGAAATAGTAGCGGCCACCAATAATTCCCGCTGTTCCCAAATCCCCGAAATCGAGTCCTACCGTGCCGGAGACCTCATCAGTAAAAAAATAGTTTGCCTCAGTACCTAATTGCACACGGGGAACATCTTCAAAATAAGGGTTTCTAAGAAGGTCTAAGCCCAGCCCAACCGTCCATTGCGCGGACGCATTTTGCAATTGAAAGGCAAAGAACAAGAGAAAGAAAAACACAGAAATCTTTTTCATAAGTATTGAATTCAATTAATAAGCAGAGGAGAAACTAATCCGTAATTTGTTAATGAACCATAAAGATTTATTTAAAAAGCGATTCAAAAAGAATCGGAGCAGCCTTGAAACCAGGTAACTTATAAGCAGAACGCTCATAATACTAATACTATAGTCAATGTAAACGATACCCGTAATCAAGAACGGAATATCCGAAAATATTCAAGAAAACTAACCTCACTTAAGTGTTTTCTCAATCCTATTCAATAAAGCACTTTTAATTGGAGGATCAATTGTTTCAAAAGGCTCAATAACTATCGATTCATACCCCTCATGATCTGCTTGCCTGTATCGATCATAAAGCTCTTTTGCAAGTTGATTTAAGTCGTTTCGATAACTCACAACGTTTGAGGCTTCCGAGTCAGAATCCATCAACAGAAAAAGGGTGGAAGAGTTTTGGAGATTATCAGTATCAGTTAACCAGCGTACTTCTGCTGCCGGTTTGTAATGAGAATATTTTTGGCCGGGACTTCGGGGATTTTTCAAATGATGAAAGAAAGACTCGTATACCTCCATGCCTAGCGCTTCTTCGATGTGTTTTCGGCTAATGCTCCCCGGCCGTAAAATAGCCGGAAAGGGTTCTGATAAATCGATTACGGTAGATTCTAACCCGATTTCAGTAGCTTCGCCATCAATAACCGGAAAACCGGCCCCGAAATCGGAATGTACGTGTTCAGCTTTAGTGGGACTTGGCCGCCCCGATTTATTGGCACTTGGGGCAACAAGAGGCCCGGTTTTTGAGATGAAATCCAAAGCAGTGGGATGGTTGGGCATTCGAATGGCCACGGTTTGCAATCCCGCAGTAACCGCATCCAAAACATCCGCTTTTTTCTTCATTACCAATGAAAGTGGTCCTGGCCAGAATTTTTCAATCAAAGTGTGCGCAATGGGTGGAATTTTTTCTGCAAAATCATGGATTTGCTCTTCTGAGGAAACGTGAACAATGAGTGGATTATCAGAGGGGCGCCCCTTTACTTCAAATACTTTTTGAATAGCGGAAGGATTCCACGCATCAGCACCTAACCCATAAACGGTTTCCGTTGGGAAAGCAACAATTTCACCCGCTTCAATAAGGCGTACGTACGTATCCAGATTTGCCATAGTAAAGGATAACTATTTCCATCATCATAACTAAGATAGTTTTAAGAAATCAACTCTTTCAAAAACTCAAATGCATTTTGATAATCCGGAATATCCTGAACTACGAAACGTACCACCTCATTCTTCTGGACGACCTGGAACTTTCCCGGTTTAAGTTGTTCCAGTTTTTCAAGCATAGACTGGAATTTACCTTGTTCAAAATATTGATCTCCAACCTCTGTTCCGGTTTTCGGGCAAACCATCCACATTCTTCCGGCGCGGATGGTTACTTTAGTAAAAAAGTTTTTTGAAGCATAGAGTTTGATTTTGCTGGCAAGGAGTAACATTTCTGCTTCTTTGGGAGCAGGGCCGAAACGGTCTTCAATTTCATCTTTCCAGGCGGTTATCTCTTCTTCATCGTTGGCTTGAGAAAGCTTACGATACAAATTTAAACGCTCTACATTATCGGCGACGTAGTTTTGTGGCAGAAGGGCAGTAGCATCAAATTCTACGGTAGTTTCCGGCAGTTCAATTTTTGCTTCCACATCCTCAAACATATCTGAAAACTCCGATTCTTTGAGTTCCCGAACGGCATCATTTAAGATTTTGGTGTACAATTCGAACCCGATATCGTTGATAAACCCGCTTTGTTCACCCCCTAGAATATCGCCAGCTCCGCGAATGTCTAAGTCGCGCATTGCGATATTGAATCCGGAGCCGAGGTCAGAGAATTCTTCCAGGGCAAGCAATCGTTTCCTGGCTTCAGGAGTGAGTGTTTCCACGGGCGGAGTGATAAGGTAGCAGAAGGCTTTTCGGTTTGAACGACCAACCCGGCCACGAAGCTGGTGTAACTCAGCTAACCCAAAATGGTTGGCATTGTTGATGATAATAGTGTTGGCATTTCCAATATCTATGCCATTCTCCACGATGTTGGTAGAAACCAGCACATCAAATTTGTGGGAATAAAAATCGGTGATAATGCTTTCGAGCTGTGCCCCGGTCATCTGTCCGTGACCGAACCGAACTCTTACATCCGGAACCAACTGGCGAATCATTTCGGCCACTTCATCAATGTTTTTCACCCTGTTATGGATGAAAAAAATCTGCCCTCCACGGCTTATTTCCTGGAGAATAGCATCCCGTATTAATGCTTCATTAAAACTATGAATTTCGGTGTAAACCGGCTGCCGGTTGGGAGGAGGGGTATTGATTACGCTTAAATCTCGGGCACCCATTAGTGAGAACTGCAACGTTCTTGGTATAGGAGTAGCGGTAAGGGTTAACACATCCACGGATGCCCTGAAGCCCTTCAGTTTTTCCTTTGCTGTAACTCCAAACCGTTGTTCTTCATCCACAATAATCAAACCCAATTCTTTAAATTTGATGTCTTTGGAGAGAATCCGGTGTGTTCCAATTACAATATCTACATTTCCTGCTTCCAGGTCTTTAATTACCCGGGTTTGTTCGGCTTTGGTTCGAAAGCGGGACAACACTTCAATTTTGACCGGGAAATTTTTCATTCGCTTCAAAAAAGTCTTCCCGTGCTGTTCCGCCAGAATTGTAGTCGGAACCAGAATACCGACTTGTTTATGGTCCATCACCGCTTTAAAAGCAGCGCGAACCGCAACTTCGGTTTTACCAAACCCAACATCGCCACAAACCAGGCGGTCCATAGGCTGGGTACTTTCCATATCCTGCTTAACAGCCACAATTGCATCGTTTTGGTCAGGAGTTTCCTCGTATTCGAACCGGGCTTCCATTTCAATTTGCCATCCTGAGTCTCCTGAAAAAGCATATGCCTTTTGCATTTTTCTTTTTGCATACAACTGGATGAGTTCCCGGGCGATATCCTTTACTTTCTTTTTGGTTTGCGCTTTTTTCCTGGCCCACTCACCGGAGCCAAGTTTTGTGATTCTGGGAGCAGTCCCTTCTTTTCCCGAATACTTTTGAAGTTTGTGGAGACTGGAAACATTTACATACAGCGATGAACCCTGCTGATAATGAAGCTCGACCACTTCTTGTTCGGTTTCCTTCACTTTTATCTTTTTGAATCCTGCAAACTTTCCAATTCCTTTATCAACATGCACCACAAAGTCGCCGATATTCAAATCTTTGAGCTGTTTGAAGGAAATGCCCCCCGAATATCTGCGGCGTTTTACTTTTGGCCGATGATACCGGTTGAAAATTTGATGATCGGTATAAACCGCCAGTTGGGCTTCAGGTTGAATGAACCCCTCGTGAAGCGATTCTACGGTAAGTTTGTAGTTGAAATGAGGTTTGGGTTCCCCAAGAAGTTCGCTGAATCGTTTTTCCTGGCCATCATTGTCGCAAAAAATGATTGTCCTGATTCCTTTTTCTGAGTTAGCTTCAATATTTTTTCGGAGGAGTTCAAAGTTACCATGAAAATCGGGCTGGGGTTTACAATCAAGATTCACATTTTCAGAGATCGAATGGTTCTCCTCCAGGTTGCCAACGAAAAGAGTATGAATAAAGCCTTCTATTTGTTCAGAAAAGGATGCTTTTGAACAATACAAGGAATCGGGTAAAGGTTGATTTTCTACATAAGCATTTTCTGCTTCTTCAAATTTTTTGGCGAGAATGTGATGAATGATAGGGCGATCATGTATTACAATCAGTGTACTTTTTTTGAAGTAGGATAGAAAACTGTCTTTTTCAGAATCGGGAAGATTGGTTAAATCCGGGACTATTCTGACTTCATTCAGGAAAGAGACAGAGCGCTGGGAAGCTGCATCAAATTCACGAATTGAATCAATTTCATTCCCAAAAAACTCAAGGCGGATAGGATATTCTCCGGAATAAGGAAATACATCGGTAATTCCTCCCCTTAGAGCAAATTCGCCGGGTTGGTCAACAAACCGGACGGGCTGGTAACCCTGATCAACCAGCCGTTCCCGCAAAACCTCCGGATCCATCTCATCTCCTTTCGAAAGCAGGATGCTTACCTTATCGAGTTGAGCAGGAGGAGCAACTTTTTCAAAAAGTGCTTCAGCACTGGTTACAACAATGCTTTTATTCCTGGTTTTAATACGCTGAAGGGCTTCGGAGCGCTGAACGAGCAAGCCGGAATCGATGATTTGTTCTG
>JAKSCW010000426.1 GCA_022360375.1 Balneolales bacterium | reverse complement strand
TGCGATAAAACACATTTTTTGAACCAAAAACAATACCTAGAATTATATTTTCGTAGTTATTTATGTTATCAGAAATAAATGATTAACATCATCAGAACTAATACCTAATATAAAATTAAGTTTATTCTACGGTTACACTTTTAGCAAGATTTCGGGGCTGATCTACATTTGCCCCCCTGTTAACAGCCACGTAATAGGATAAAAGCTGAAGAGGGATCACACTAAGCAGGGGGGATAATACATCTTCAGTATCAGGTATTGTAAAGTTAAATTCCGAAAGCTCTTTTACTTCTTGATTCTTCTCTGAAGTTATGGAAATGATCCTCCCTTTTCGTGCTTTAACTTCTTCAATGTTGCTTACCATTTTGTCATTTGTATGTTTGGTGGCAGCAATCACAACCACGGGCATCATGTCGTCAATTAAAGCAATAGGGCCATGCTTCATTTCTGCGGCGGGATATCCTTCCGCATGGATGTAAGAAATCTCCTTTAATTTTAAAGCCCCTTCTAAAGCCACAGGAAAACTGAAAGAGCGGCCCAGATACAGGAAATTAGGTGCATAAGTAAATAAATCCGCTATATTTTTTATTTGCTCGCTCCGATCTAAAATACTTTGTACCTGCGAGGGGATCCGTGCCAGGGCGTTTATTATCCGGTCCGATTCTGCCTTTTCGATCACTCCCTTATGGATAGCCAGGCTTACAGCAATAAGAGTTAACACGGTAACCTGGCCTGTAAATGCTTTCGTCGAGGCCACTCCAATTTCAGGGCCTGCATGTAAATACACACCTGCATCTGTTTCTCTTGCAATGCTGGAGCCTACTACATTTACGATTCCATATACAGAGGCCCCTTTTTCTTTTGCTTTTCTTAAGGCTGCCAGCGTATCCGCTGTTTCACCACTTTGAGATATCACAAATACTACATCTCCTTCGTTTATCAATGGATCTCTGTATCTGAATTCGGAGGCATACTCTACTTCAACCGAAATCTTAGCCAGCCATTCAAATAAGTATTCCCCAAATAACGCTGAATGCCAGCTGGTTCCACAAGCAGCTATTATTATCCTTTTAGTATTCACCAATTTATCCATCACATTAGATAACCCACCTAACGTGATTGTACCCAAATCGGGATTTAACCTCCCCCTTAAGCTATCTGAAATAGTTTTGGGTTGCTCAAAAATCTCTTTCAACATAAAATGAGGAAAGCCTCCTTTTTCGATTTCCTCTAAACTGACCGCCAGTTCATGCACTTCTTTCGTTAATTCAACATCATTGGAATCTAAAACCTGGTAAGAGTCTTTCTGTATAACAGCTAATTCTCCTTCATCCAGATACACTACCTTATCCGTGTATTCTGCAACCGCGGAAGCATCAGATGCAATCAACATTTCACCATCACCCACTCCTATAAGTAAAGGAGATCCTTTTCGGGAAACGATAATTCGATCTGGAAAATCTGCATGCACAATAGCAAAGCCATACGCTCCATTTATCTGGCCCAAAGCCAATTGAACAGCTTTCTCTAACGATAACTCCGGATTTTTATCTAAAACACTTTCAAATAGCTTTACAGCTACTTCAGTATCGGTATCGGAATAAAAACTATATCCTTCACTTTCGAGCTTTTGCTTCAGTGAATTAAAATTCTCGATAATTCCATTATGTACCAGTGCAATTTTTCCTGAATTACTTGTATGTGGATGCGAATTTACATCATTAGGCTCGCCATGTGTAGCCCAACGAGTGTGACCAATACCTACAAATCCTTCATCTTTACTATCAATTAATGATTCCAGCGCCTTAACCTTGCCCTTACATTTGGTTACATGTAAGCCACCATTAAGTAACGCGATACCTGCTGAATCGTACCCCCGGTACTCCATGCGCTTTAAACCTTTAAGCACAACATCTCTGGCTTGCTTATTACCAATATATCCTATAATTCCACACATAATTTTAAAACAATGATTTTTTTAACCACACCAAAAGAAACGTAAAATAACGTATTATCTAATAAGAATGGATAATTTTTAAATTCAATTTTCAAACCTCGTTGATGCAACTTTGTTTCTTCTCGGATCAAAAATCCTCAAATTTTTTACCGTTAACACTCACACGACCTTCGGATGACCTTCGTGTAGGAGTTTTCACGATCAGACAAAAATGGGAAGCATATCTAAAGCCTGATTCCGTTTCTCGTAATTCTGAAGCCCATATTTCAAAGGTTTTTCCTTCTGATGAAATAAATCCGGAACAACCTTGCATTTGGATTAATAGCCGGGCTCTTCCAAATTATGAATTAGTGAAAAAGATTCAGGTACTGAACACCAATGACCGAATTGTTTTTAATAATGACTTGATTGCTACTAAGCTTAACGGGGTTGATTCAATAGATGTACTTACTACGTCTCTGTTTCCTGAACCAAATGAAACAATAAACATCACCGAAATTGACACGCAATTGATTCAGTATTTAGGGGATCTTTTAGCTTTAAATGGCTCGCAAATTGATTCTGATCTTAAGTTTTTAAAAACTCCGCCACTCCATCAATCAAAATTTGCAACATCCTGCGTATCTGCCAATCCGGAAAAAATTTTCATTGAAGAGGATGCCATAATCGAGCCTGGTTGTATTCTTATTGCAAATCAAGGCCCAATCTATATTGGTGCAAAGGCAAGAATAGAGGCGGGAGCAATCTTAAAAGGACCAGTTGCAGTTTGTGAAGAAGCAACTATTAAAATGGGCGCCCGAATTTCAGATAGTACAACAATTGGTCCTGTATGCAAAGTTGGAGGAGAAGTAATGAATAGTATTTTTCACTCCTATTCCAATAAAGCACATGACGGATTTATGGGAAATTCAATTATAGGACAGTGGTGCAATTTTGGAGCTGACACAAATACTTCAAACCTGAAGAACAATTACAGCTTTATAACACTCCCGCATTGGGAAACTGGTGAATATCATACAACCGGGCAATTCTTCGGATCAGCATTTGGCGATCATTCCAAAACATCCATTAACACCATGCTTAACACCGGAACAGTATGTGGAGTAAGTGCGAACATTTTTACAAGTGGGTTTCCCCCAAAAATGATTCGCTCTTTTCAATGGATTGGAGACAATATTCATGAACCATACAAATTTGATAAGGCCCTGGAAGGGATGCAAGCGATGGCAAAACGACGTAACGTTGATTTTTCTGACGCCTACATTGCAATGATGAAACACATTTATGATTCAGAGCACACGCCGGGTGGTTAAATAGGTGTTAACCCAATACACATTCCTTAAATTTGAAATTGTAACACCTGTGCTGGTTCCCGCATGTAAAAACTGATCGGCGTTGATCATAACACCAACATGATACGTATTGGTGCCGGTTTTAAAGAATACCATATCTCCGGTTTTAATATCTCTCCTGCGAACTGAACTCCCTAGTTCCATTTGCTCCTCAGTAGTACGCGGCAATGCCTTCCCCAAATAATCTTCAAAAACACGCTGCATAAATGCTGAACAATCGATTCCATTTTTCGTACTTCCACCCCATATATACCGGGTTCCACTCCATTCTTCGTAGGCATTATCCAGTTTCTCCCGGATAACTCGTTCCTCTCTTGGGAGTTCAATGGCCGGAGAAATTACCGGGATTGACGCTGTTGGTGGAGCATCCCAGGGGTTCACTCCCCGTTTCACAAGTCCACATGAGGAAGTAAAAAAAGCCAACAAAAGTATGGTGATTAGTCGTATTCTGCCTATCATTCCCTGGTTGTTAATAAGAGGACGGGCTCTCAGAAATTAAGAAAATATTTTTGATCCCTTAAATCGGTTTTTGTAAATGAAATTATTAGTCAATATTGATCATGTTGCAACGCTAAGAAATGCACGCGGAGAAGGTTATCCTATTCCGGTTGAAGCTGCTAAAGTTTGCGAAGATGCGGGTGCTGCGGGAATTGTATTTCATCTTCGTGCAGATCGCCGCCATATCCTGGATAGAGATGTAGTTGATTTGAAGAAAGAAGTACGGGGGATTACCGATTTTGAAATGGCTGCAACGGAAGAGATGATCGGTATTCTTCTGCAAACCAATCCTACACTTTGCACCTTGGTTCCGGAAGGTCGTGAGGAGCTTACTACCGAAGGTGGTTTAAATATGAGAACGGTTTACAATGATTTCAAAGAACGTGTTTTCCCTGAAATCAGAACAACTGAGATTCAAATCAGCTTATTTGTGGACCCAAACCCGGAAGACATCGAACTGGCTTCCAAACTTGGAAGTGATGCGGTAGAATTACACACCGGAACTTTTGCTAACGCATCTTCAAAAGAAGAGATGTTTGCTGAACTTAAACGACTAAAATATGCAGCTGAACTGGCCAATGATCAGGGAATGAAAGTAAATGCTGGTCACGGATTAAATCTTGAAAACCTTCCAGTTTTGCTCGAGGTGGTTCCATATTTGAATGAGGTTAGCATCGGTCATGCCCTGATTAGTAAGTCCTTGTTTTGGGGATTTCAAAAAACGGTTAAAGCTTATCTCGAAATAATTAGCCTTTACCAGGATGTACAGTGAGTGAGACGGTTCATAAATCAGGTTATGTTGCCATTATTGGCAAACCTAATGCGGGTAAATCCACTTTAATGAACCAAATTTTAGGCACTAAGCTTTCCATCACAACACATAAACCACAAACCACAAGACACCAAATTGTGGGCATCCACTCTGAAGAAAATGCCCAGATTATTTTCCTGGATACACCAGGCATCATTACACCAAAATATGAGCTTCAAAAGGCAATGATGCGATTCGTGGAAAAGGCCGAAAAGGATGCTGACCTGATTTTGTTTATTGTGGAAGCGGGAGAAAACAATATCCCTGATTTCGCCTTTGAACAACTGAAAAACCTGGGTAAACCGGTATTACTTGTTATTAACAAAGTGGATACGAAATCTCAGGAGGAAGTAGAAACACTAAGCAAAGAGTTGGATAAAAAAATCACTTTTGCCGGAACAGTCTTCACCTCTGCGTTAACTGGCTTTGGAGTTGATACCTTGCTTCATACTATAACCGAATATTTACAACCAGGCCCCCCCTTCTATCCAAAGGATGAATTAAGCGAACATCCACTCCGTTTTTTTGCCTCTGAATTAATTCGTGAACAGTTCTTTCTTCAATTCCACGAAGAGCTCCCCTATTCAGCTACCGTAGAAGTAATTCAATATGAAGAACGTGATGAACTCGATTACATCAATGCGGAAATAATCGTAAACCGAAAATCCCAAAAAGGGATGATTATCGGGAAAGGTGGTAAGGCCATTAAGAAGCTTGGAATGGAAGCCCGAAAATCAATTGAAGAATTCGTTGATCGTAAAGTCTTCCTCGACCTTCACGTAAAAGTACGCGAAAAATGGAGAGAGAACGAACAAATGGTTCGAAGCCTGGGATATAAATAACTGTAAAATACGTGCTCCTGCTTGGCTTTCTGCACTGGTTTAACTACTCTCTGTAAATCAAAATTTTCGGGACCCCATGAAGCTAATTAACACCTCTTTATACTGCGTTTTATTTTCTTTTATCCTATCTAACCTATTAGCAGCACAAGATGCTGACGTTCTTTTTACAACCGAACCCACAATTTCTCCGGATGGAAGCTATGTTGTGTTTTCCTATGAGAGTGATCTTTGGAAAGTTCCTGCCGAAGGCGGTGTTGCAGTTCGATTAACTGCTATGGATGGTTTTGAGCGAGCAGCAAATATCTCTCCGGATGGAAACTGGATTGCATTCAGTTCCAATCAATACGGGAATAATGATGTGTTCTTAATGCCCGTAGAAGGAGGGGAAATTAAACGCCTTACTTATCACCAGGCAAATGATGTTGTAGAATCCTGGGACTGGGATTCTCAGACGGTCTACTTCAGCTCGAACCGCTATAACCGAATTTCATCATTCGAAATCCCCATATCCGGAGGTACGCCTTCCCGGCTTTTCGATCATTATCACAACAACGTACATAACCTCCTGAAGCACCCGGAACGAAATGAATTTTATTTCAACGAATCGTGGGAGAGCTTCATTTTTCCTCAAAGAAAACGGTACAAAGGTTCCTTTAACCCCGATATAAAATCTTACAATC
>JAKSCW010000460.1 GCA_022360375.1 Balneolales bacterium | reverse complement strand
AGGCCGTCTGCACATACTTGGAGAAATGGCAAAAACTATTTCGTCAGGTCGTGAAAGCATTTCACAATATGCCCCGCAATTCCTGAAAATGGAAATTGATGGTAGCGACATTGGAGCGGTTATCGGGCCTGGAGGTAAAGTGATCCAAACGCTTCAGAAAGAAACCGGAACGGAAATCATTATTGAAGAGGATTCCGCCGGAAAAGGTCAGGTTACCATTTCTGCGAATGATCTTAGCAAAGCAGAGGAAGCGAAGAAGCGCATTAAAATGATAGTAGGTCACCTGGATGAAGGAGCAATTTACAAGGGTGTGGTTAAGTCCATTAAAGACTTCGGAGCATTCATCGAAATTGCTCCAGGTAAAGATGGCTTGCTTCACATCTCAGAAATCGATCACAAGCGTGTCGAAAAAGTTTCTGACTACCTTGCATTAGGTGATGAGCTGGAAGTGAAGCTGCTTAAGGTTGAGCATGGCGGTAAACTTCGCTTGTCCAAAAAGGCACTTATTCCCCGGGACGAAGAATAATCCTTTACAGTTTTTTCAGAGGCGCAGTCAGAAATGAAATGCGCCTTTTTTTATTTTCAGGAGAATTTTAAAACCAGAGAAGATGGAGAATCTAAAAGAAATCGATTACGTCACTAAATCAACATTACCGAACGGATTGAGAATCGTTACGGAGAGAATTGAGAGCGTTAAAAGTATCTCTGTAGGAATTTGGGTAAAAACCGGTTCACGGAATGAAAACAAGGAACAAGCAGGTGTAACACACTTCCTGGAACACATGCTCTTCAAAGGTACTGACAAGCGCACTGCGTTCGATATTGCACAAAGTATGGAATCGGTAGGTGGGTACCTGAATGCTTTCACTTCTTCGGAATATACTTGCTATTATGCCCGCTGTGTAGACAGTCAATTACCCCGGGCGCTCGATGTACTATCCGACATGGTGCTGAATCCATCCTTCCCGGAAGAAGAAGTAGAAAAAGAAAAGAAAGTGGTGATCGAGGAGATGAAGATGTACCGGGATTCCCCCGATGATTACTTGTTCGAAGAATTTACCACACGCCTGTTCCAGGGGCATGCATTAGGTCGTCCCGTGCTTGGGTTCGAAGATACCGTTTCGGCTTTTTCCCGCCAGGATTTATACGAATATATGCGCCAGCGGTACCAGCCAAGTAACTTATTGGTGGCTGTTGCAGGGAATGTGGAGCATGAGGAAGTGATCAGGCTGGTTTCTGAATATTTTGATAAGAATAACACCCAGGAAGTGATTAACGAAGAGCAACCCATGGGTGTGTTGAACAACGAGAAACTGGCTCTTACTAAACCGATTGAACAGACGCACTACATTTTAGGTAGAAGGGGACTCGATTTCGATCACAAAGACAAATATCTGCTACTATTAGCGAATACAGTACTGGGTGGAGGAATGAGCTCCCGGTTGCATCAAAATGTGCGTGAGAAATATGGGTATTGCTACTCCATCCAAACATTCAATCAGTCCTATTCCGATTCGGGAATTTGGGGTGTATATGTAGGCACGGATAAAGAATATGTGGAGCATGTCCATGAACTGGTTGTGGCTGAATTGGAGAAAATCCGTACCGAATTGATTCCCGAAAAAGAGTTCTCTGAAGCAAAGTCTCAACTAAAAGGAAAGTTGTTGCTTTCGCAGGAAAATACCAGCAACCGAATGATGCGTTTAGCAAAAAGCGAGCTGTATTTTGATCGTTTCATCACACTTGATGAGCTTGAAGCAAATATTGATGAGGTTTCTGCCGAAGATGTGTTGGATTTCGCGAAAGAGTTCTTTGATCAAGCCAATTTTTTGGAAGCTGTATTAACCCCGGAAGAAAATTAAAACGTCATTCTGAGCGAGAGCAAAGAATCGCCGATCCTTCGGGAGTATCCTCAGGATGACCAGGAGTTTTTGAACTTAATTCTCAATTGACACAATGACCTACATCAACCAATTATCCAATCACATTGACGAAACCGTAACGCTTAAAGGCTGGGTATATAACTACCGCAGCAGCGGAAGCCTGGTGTTTATTGAAATGAGGGATGGGACAGGAATTTCGCAATGTGTTGTGGCTAAAGATGATGTATCAGAATCTGCATGGGAGGGAGCTACTGCCCTTAAGCAGGAGAGTTCATTAGAAATTACCGGCACCGTAAAGGCCGATGAGCGAAGCATTGGCGGATTTGAAATTCATGTGAATGATGTTTCGGTAATCCAGATAGCCGAAGATTACCCCATTACCCCGAAAGATCACGGAGTGGAGTTCCTGATGAATAATCGCCATTTATGGTTAAGAAGCCAGCGCCAATGGGCGGCGATGCGGGTTCGGAATGAAATTATTTTTGCGATCCATACCTTTTTCCAGGATCGGAATTTCGTGCAAATGGATTCGCCTATTTTCACGGGAAATGCTGCGGAAGGAAGTACCACCTTGTTCGAAACCGACTACTTCGACGAGAAGGCATACCTGGCACAAACCGGACAGCTATATGGCGAAGCACTAGCAATGGCTCATGGCCTTATTTATACCTTCGGCCCAACCTTTCGAGCGGAAAAATCCAAAACCCGGCGTCATTTAACTGAATTTTGGATGATGGAGCCGGAAATGGCTTTTTATGACCTGGAAATGAATATGGATTTGGCCGAAGACATGATCCGCTTCATTGTGAAGACCGTACTGGAAAAGCGCCCGAAGGAATTGGAGATTTTAGGAAGAGACATATCAAAGTTGACTCCACTCATCAATAAGCCATTCATTCGGATGAAATACTCTGAAGCGGTAGATATTCTAAAAAGTGAAGAAACCGCTGCAATGCTGGACAATATTCTGGCTTCCAGAAAGCAAGAAGAAACGGAGCTGAAGAAAGAACGGGAAGAGATTAAAAAAGAACACGGTTCGGCAAAGAAATGGCGTAAGAAGCAGATTGAGGGGCGCCAGGTTGAAATTAGTGTCCGGCTGGATCAGATTGAAGAGGATTATAGAAACATTCCACAGTGGAAAGAGTCCGCACAAAATTTTGAATGGGGCAACGATTTTGGCGGTTCTGATGAAACCGTATTGATGATGCAGTATGATGTGCCCTTGATTGTGACTCACTGGCCGGCTGAAATCAAAGCGTTCTACATGAAACGCGATGAAACCAATACGCTGGCACTGGGAATGGATGTGTTAGCTCCCGAAGGGTATGGAGAGATCATTGGAGGAAGCCAACGGGAGGATGATCTTGAGGTAATGCACGAACGTATTGAAGAGGAAGGACTCGACAAAGAAGTGTTTGAATGGTACCTGGACCTTCGCAAATTTGGAACGGTACCTCATTCAGGATATGGGATGGGACTCGAACGCACCGTTGCCTGGATATGTGGTTTATCTCACGTTCGCGAAACCATTCCTTTCCCTCGTATGATGGGAAGGTTGAGGCCTTAATTCTGTTTGTCATTTCGATTCCGACAGCAGTCGGGAGAGAAATCTGTCATTCGCCTTTAAAAGCTATTCTTGGATTTCTCAGTCACTCACTCCCTCGAAAGAACAACCAGAGCGCATCCTTTGCTTTCGGGTGACTTAGCCCAGGCAGCTCTACTTTTTCCAGGGATGGTAGGAAGGTTCAGGCTTTATCCAGCCTTCTTTTTCAGGGACTGATCAAGGGCCGGGGCTTCACCGGGGAGAAGGACATCTTTCCCGATCTGTATTTTACCATTGATTTGAGCGCCCTGCACAGTGGCCATGCTTTTGGCCTGTACGTTTCCGTTCACTTTAGCTGTGTTTTGTATCACTAGTACTCCGGATACTTTTACATCTCCTTCTACGTGGCCTGATATTTCGGCTTGATTGGTAGCAATGTTTCCGTGCACTCTTCCGGTTTCGGTAATTATAATCTGCTGTTTGGCAACAACATCCCCATTAATGGTTCCTGAAATGTGAATCGCGCCTAAAGAATCGATGTTGGCATCGAGGCGGCTGGTTTTATGAATCAAAGTAGTAGTGTTTGGGCTCTTGGTATCTTTCATGTTTGGAAGAGTACTCCTGACTTAAATGATTACGATTTTTTTCAATCTATTTTAGAAATGTAAAGCTACTGTAAAGGTACCAATAACCTGGTATTTCTTCTTCGTTATTCCTGGTGTACGGTATATTCTAATATTAACTTCTAATTGAACACATTCTCTGTTATACTTTGGCATGACTGAAGATATTCTCCCGATTCAAAAAACAAGCACTTCTACACTTCCAATCCTTTTGGTGAATTTTATCGGGGCACTTGGATACAGCCTGATTCTCCCTTTCCTGATTGTGCTGGTTCTCAAGTTTGGTGGAAATGAAATGATTTACGGCATTTTAGGGGCTACTTATTCTTTTTTCCAGTTTATTGGAGCACCAATTTTGGGTAAGTGGTCTGATACCGTGGGTAGGAAGAAGATTTTACTGCTAAGCCAGGTTGGGACTTTTGTTGCCTGGGTTTTATTCCTTGTTGCACTATTGGTACCTAATACGGTATTGGTAAATGTAGAATCCGCTTTTCTCGGGGCATTCCTTTTGTCTATTCCTCTTTTATTGTTATTTGCTGCGCGTGCGTTAGATGGAATCACTGGGGGCAATATTTCTGTGGCTAATGCTTATATGAGTGATATAAGCACAGATGACACCCGGAAGTCGAATTTTGGAAAAATGGCAGCTTCTGCAAATCTGGGTTTTATCATTGGCCCGGCTATGGCCGGGGTTTTAGGGGCAACAATTCTTGGCGAAATTTTACCCGTTGTGGCAACTATGCTTATTTCACTCCTCGCAATTGGGGTTATTAAATTTTACCTGGAAGAATCAACCCCATGCGATAAAAAGGACATGGTTCAAACCGGGGAGTTCAAAAAGATTTATAACCACGAACAAAGAGATTGTTATGAACCGGAAGTAAAAGAAAAATTGGGCTTCTTTGAGGTTATAAAACAACAATATGTTGGGTTCATTTTGATTCTGTACTTCCTCATTTTCCTCTCTTTCAACTTCTTCTATGTTTCTTTCCCGATTCATGCTGTGCAGGGATTGGGTTGGGAGCTTTTTGAACTAGGTATTTTTTTCTCTGTGATGGGGGCAGTAATGGTGCTGGTTCAGGGACCTGTGCTTAGCTGGTTGGCTGATAAAGCAAAGGAAAGCACCCTGATCATTTTGGGAAGCTTTTTGCTTGCTCTTTGTTTTTATTTATTCACTTTTGATGAATTATGGATGGTGTATACCGCAGTGATTCTCTTCAGTACAGGTAACGGTATTATGTGGCCATCCTTTTTGTCTGTACTTTCAAAAATAGGAGGGGGAGATAACCAGGGAGCTATCCAGGGGTATGCCAGCAGTACAGGAAGTCTGGCAAGTATTTTTGGAATGATTGCGGGTGGGCTGATTTATGGAGCAATTGGAAGCACCATTTTTCTATTCCCGGGAATAGTAATGGTGCTTATTGCTTTGCTCTCGGCAAGGTTGATCAGGATCTAGGTAATAGGGTGGCGTATTCTTTTTCCAGGGGCATATGAACTTTCCAGAAACCTTTCGGTTCCGTTCCTGAAAGAACATCCCGAAGTATATTGAGATGAGTGTGCCAACCTGCTCCAACCCCGATTTTTGGTTCATCTTTAGAACCTAGTTTAGTGTGGATTAAAATGAGTCGGACGGAATCCTCAGAAATCTGTGTAAGTTCGAAAGTTACTTCCGAGAATTTTGTATCTCCTTCATCCCAGGTGTAGGAGAGAAGGTGAGGGGGATCAAACTCGGTAACCGTTCCGGATGTATGCGCCCCTTTTTCAAGATCGGCATATTTCTCAGGAAATGGGTCTGATTCTTTCGAAAGAACGGTATGATCAAAATGATGCTCAACTTTTCCTCCTATCCGGGGTTCTACATCTCCTGCCGAAAGCCAGGTTGCTTTTTTTTCTGATTCTGTAAGAAATGACCAAACTAATTCTACGGTACCGGGAAGAATTCTTTCGAACCGCACCGTTTCTGTGTCAAGGAAAGTTCCGTAATCTTTTTCCATAGTTTTGAATTAAAGGGTTTCGAGGTATTCATCTAAACAATCAAAGCTGGAGTTCCAACCTTCTGCAACATGCATCTTTTCGTGGAGTTCACGATCTCTTTCGGTTGGGTGATGCATCATAAGTGTTAGCTTAGTTTTGCCTTCAACTTCTTCAAAAATGGCTACAAGTTTGTCAATCCGGGGGATTTCCATGTTCATCTTTTTAGCCATTTCTTTGTATTCATCACCAAACTCGTCAGTGGTGACAATTCTTTTATTCTCAACAATTTCGAGAAAACGTCCCATAACGGGATATTCTGTCCCATCAGGTCCGGTCATTACAAATTTGCTGCGCCCTCCTACCTCAAACTGGTATTCTTCAACCCGGGTTGAGAATCCCTGAGGACCCCACCATTGAGCAATGTGTTCTGGTTTTGTCCAAACTTTGTAGAAAAGCTCAACCGGGGCATTAAATACCCTCGTAATTATAATGGGGTGAACTTCCTGCACCTCGTTTTCCATTTTTTATTGATTAGATTGTAGTTTATTTAAGTAATCTTCCAACGCATCCAGTCGTGAATTCCAGAGATTAGTGGTTTGCTTAACCCAATCTGAAACCGGGTTCAATTCATCCGGTTTGAGCTCACAAATTCTTTCACGTCCCGTTTGCTGGATATCTATGAGGTTACATTCTTCCAGAATTTTGATGTGTTTGGAGATAGCAGGTCTGCTGATTTCAAACTGATCTGCAATAGCATTCAGATTCAAAGGTTTTCCCTCTGCAAGTAATGCAATGATTTCTCTTCGTGTTGGGTCCGCGATCCCCTGAAAAACATCTCTTCTCATAAAAATTGATTAATGTAACCGATTGGTTACGAATATATGTGTAACTAAATGGTTACGCAAATTTTTTTTAATCAATTCCAAATAGAACAAAGAAGGATGTTTGACTTCCCCTTTGGATACACCTTTTCTGCACTCTCAACTCAATCGTGTAGTAGGTTTAAGAAGCCCGGTTAAAAATGACAAAGGGTTTTATCAGAAAAGTGGTCTCAGAGTAATTGTATATAAGTCAGTTGAGTCGTTGCTAAATGTTTGTTGGTCAATCCAGTTGTCAGTTCCGCCTCCAACTTCCGTTGCAGTAATTACATAGGAACTGTTGATTTCCAAATCTTCAATAATGCGGGTAGAACCTGCAGCAATAGAACCAAAATTTTGATATTGCCTGGTTTCTTCAGGGGCAATGTGTACATCTAATGCGAGGCCAAATTCATTAACTACTTCAAGATCATACGTTGTTTCCTCATTTGAACTTGTAGCCTCACTGCAGGATGTGGAAATAAAGAATAAGCTTATTAATAACAGGGATATTATTTTGTATTGTTTCATAACAGATAATTTTAATCGAAATATTTAGCACCAGAGTTTTAATTATCGCATATGCTACAATTTCTTAAGTGATGTAGACCATTTGTTGATCAATCCAGGTGATCATTTTGTATCTTTAAATAATGGCGAGAAAACAGAACAGCGCAGATCGGTTTCAGGAAGTACTTCAACATTTCAATTCAGGTTCACTGAAACCAGTTTACTTTTTGTATGGAGAAGAGGAGTTTTATTTAGATCAATTGCTGGACAAGTTTTTGAATGTATTGCCTCCTCATGAAAAAGATTTCAATTTAGATCTGCTCTATGGACAAGAGGTAACTCCTGCCAATGTGTTGGGGATTGCCCGAAGTTTTCCCATGATGGCCGAACGCAGGGTAGTGATCGTGCGGAATTTTCTTCAAATGGCGAAAGGAGCTTCTGGTGAAGGGGATATGAATGACTTCATCACGTACTTCGAACAACCCAATCCTTCTTGTTTGCT
>JAKSCW010000423.1 GCA_022360375.1 Balneolales bacterium | reverse complement strand
AGCAAAATCAGGTCGTTTTGTGAACGGAATTTTAGATGCTTCGCTTGATGAATTAAAGAAACAGGACAAGATCAAAAAGAAAGGTCGAGGATTAATCGAAAAATAAAAGGTAATGACCGACAACCCGAACGGTTACATTGCCATCGGTGATATTCACGGATGTGCAAAAACGCTGGAAGCTCTTCTTACGAATCTGGATGCTGAATACGGTGAAACAAGAACCTACGTATTCCTTGGGGATTATGTGGATCGCGGCCCCAGCACTAAAGAAGCAATAGATATTCTGCTCAGGTTCAGAAAAAACCACGATTGTGTGTTCATACGTGGTAACCATGATGCCATGCTGCTGGATTATTATTCAGATAAAGAGAATTTAGATTATCTCAATTTTGGGGGAGCACAAACGCTTGAATCTTATTACCGTTCCTGCCCGGATCACAAAATCCCATATGCGCATCTGCGTTTTCTGGTAAGTACCCAGTTGTACCTGGATACGGAACATTGGATGTTTGTGCATGGAGGGGTGCCGCCAAATATGACCATTGCGGAAGCTATAGCCGATACTAAGGTGCACGATAGTTTTTTATGGACCAGAAAACATTTAGAAACGGATGACAATGATTGGGAAAAAACCGTAGTTTTTGGGCATACGCCCGTTCGGCAACCCATCGGAAAAAACAATATGATTGGTATTGACACAGGGTGTGTATATGAACAATTCGGAAAGCTAACCGCGGTGGTACTACCCGAAGAAGAGTTCGTTCAAATAAGCAGAATTGATTTTTAACCCTTAAGTAATTTATGAGCCTTAAATGTGGAATCGTGGGTTTGCCAAACGTAGGTAAATCTACATTGTTTAATGCATTAAGTAACGCTGGCGCTGAATCCGCCAATTTTCCTTTTTGCACTATTGACCCGAACATTGGCCAGGTAGCTATTCCTGATGAACGATTAACCAATTTGGCTAACATCGCCAGTTCAGCAAGTGTAATTCCAACCAGCATTGAATTTGTGGATATCGCTGGTTTAGTAAAGGGAGCTGCGGAGGGAAAAGGCAAAGGGAACGCATTTCTTTCACATATCCGTGAAGTGGACCTGGTAATCCATGTGGTTCGTTGCTTTATTGATGATGATATCATTCACGTGGAAGGAGAGGTAGATCCTGAAAGGGATATTGATATCATTGAATCAGAACTGATCTTAAAAGACCTGGAAAGCGTAGAAAAACGCGTTGAGAATTTAAGGAAGCAGGCTAAGAGTGGAGACAAAGCCATTAAGGCTCAGCAGGAAATTGTTGACCGGCTCAGGGAGCATTTAGAAAACGGAAACACCGCCCGTACATTCGAAGCAAGCGACGACCAAAAGCTGGCTTTCAGAGATTTATTTCTCCTTTCTGCTAAACCGGTATTGTATGCATGCAATGTTGGGGAAGAGGATTTGGATTCAGGGAATGAATTGGTGAATAAAGTAAAGGAAATTGCTTCTGCATTTAATGACGAAGTAGTGATGTTCTGCGCTAAAATTGAAGCCGAAATTGCTGAACTGGATGAAGAGGAAAAAACGATGTTCCTGGAGGAATTAGGGGTTTCCAGTTCCGGCTTAGATCGCTTGATTCATGCAGCTTATGCTGAATTAGGATTGATTACCTATTTTACGGTTGGGCCAAAAGAAGCCCGTGCGTGGACGGTAAAAAAAGGCACCAAAGCCCCGCAGGCAGCAGGAGTAATTCATACTGATTTTGAACGGGGATTTATCCGGGCCGAAACTATTGCTTATGAGGACTATGCAGAATTAAATGGAGAAAAGGCAGCTAAAGAAGCAGGTAAAATGCGCCAGGAAGGCAAAGAGTATGTGGTAGCCGATGGAGATGTGATGTTATTTCGTTTCAATGTATGATTGAGAAGCCATTTTTACCCTAAAAAATCTTAGAATAAACAGGGCTTGAATGTTGGTTATGAGCCTGCATTCCAACAAACATTAAAACCCAGCCGTCAGATACGCTTTAAACGAAAGAAATTCTCCATCGAAATCTCCCTGTTCGGCGAGGGCCACTTTAAGTAATACATTCCGGTCAAATTTGTACCCTACCAAAGCGGTAAGCCGGGTAGTGTTGTAATCCCACATGAAGTCTTCCCTGGTGCCATTTTCGCTGCTGGCATCAAAAAACCGGGCCTGGTCAAAACGGAAAGCAAAGTAGCCACCGGTAAAGAAGGGAGGCTCATATTTTATATCGATATTGGCATGAAGGTTGGAAAGGGTAAATTCTTCTAATTCGCCGGGATTGGTTTCAATAAACCCATTCTCATCATACCCGGGGGTGTTCCACAATGAGTAAGTGGCTTCACCCACAATCTCAAAAAACGTGAATCCAAGCTGGAAGTCGGCCCCAAGTGCAGTTTGCGTATATTCGCTGAAATCCTGGTT
>JAKSCW010000420.1 GCA_022360375.1 Balneolales bacterium | reverse complement strand
ATCCAATGGGATTACAAGAATATTTACAAAACCAGGGGAAAACTAAATCGACTAAAATGAGTACTTCTTTTGAACTTGTTCAAACCTTTCCGGTTTCGCCAGATGAATTGTACAATGCATGGCTGGATTCTTCAACACACAGCGCTATGACCGGTGGAGAAGCGCATGTAAACTCAGCCGTTGGTAAAACATTTACAGTATGGGGTGGCTACATTTCCGGTCAAAATTTATCACTTATCCAGGGAAAAGAAATCTTTCAAAGTTGGAGAACCGCCGATTTTAAAGACTCTGATAAAGATTCAGAATTAACTCTTCGGTTTAAAGAGGTGGAAAGCGGTTGTGAACTTACTTTAATTCATAAAAGCATTCCCGATGGACAACCCGATTACGCTCAGGGATGGAATGAGCATTACTTTGAACCAATGAGAACCTATTTTGGAGGATAAGCGTTAAGAAATCCAGACTGTTTTCACATTCACAAACTCACGGATTCCATAAAGCCCCAGTTCACGGCCATACCCAGAATCCCTGATCCCCCCAAACGGCATCCTGGGGTCAGATTTCACCAGGGAATTTACAAAACAACATCCTGCTTCTAATTCAGTAGCAGCTATTTGTTCAGCACGTGCCACATTCTGGCTGAAAACTGCCGCTCCCAAGCCATAATTCGTGTCGTTAGCCACACGGATAGCCTCTTCCTCATCTTTAACTTTGATAACTGCTGCAACAGGGCCGAACAATTCTTCTTCATAAGCGGGCATCCCCGGCGTAACATTTGTAAGAAGGGAAACCGGGTAAAATGCGCCTTCTCCTTCCGGTAATTCACAACCAAAAATAACATCCGCTCCTTTTTCAATACTTTCTTTTACCTGCCTGTGAAGTTCATGACGCAGATCTAACCGGGCGATTGGACCTACACTTATGCCTTCCGCAAATGGATCACCAACTCTTCTTGATTGTAGCTGTTGTTTGAACCTGGCTATGAATTCGTCATATACGGATTCCACAACAATGAATCGTTTGGCAGCCACACAACTCTGCCCTGAATTGATCAGTTTTGAGGTAGCGCAAATTTCTGCGGCTAAATCAAGATTTGCATCCTCGAGAATGAGGTAGGGATCGCTACCTCCCAATTCCAAAACCGTTTTTTTCAAGCTTTCGCCGGCCTGGGCCGCAACTGCTTTGCCAGCTCTTGTACTTCCGGTTAATGTAACTGCCGCAATCCCTGAATGCTGAACGATGGGCTTCATCTTCTCTTTGTCTATTAAAATAGTTCGAAAAAGCCCCTCCGGAATACCTGCTTCATGAATAATCTCCTCAATCTTCAGGGCACATCCGGATGTATTTTCCGAATGTTTCAATATCACCCCATTTCCTGCCATTAGCGCGGGTGCCCCAAATCGTAGTACTTGCCAAAATGGGAAATTCCACGGCATAATGGAAAGCACTACTCCCAGGGGGGTGAAATGGATATAGCTTTTTTGGGCTTCTGTGTCAATTTTTTCATCGGCCAGAAAACTCTCTGCTTTTTCCGAATAAAACTCACACAACCAGGCGCATTTCTCGATTTCTCCTATGCCCTGGGGTACCGGCTTTCCCATTTCTAAGGCCATCAAAAACGCAAGGTGTTCCTTTTGGTTGCGAAGTATATTCGCAACTTCAGCCAATTTCTCAGATCGCTCGCCAAAATCGGTTTTTTCCCATTCTCTTTGCGCCATTTTAGCGCGTGAAATAATGTCTTCTACTTCTTCAAAAGTATGCTCTTCGTATTCTCCAATAAGTTCATTATTTGTTGGATTGATCGATTGTAACATGGCTAAGCCCCATAGTGTTTTTGAATACTCTCTTTGATAATGTGTAGTGCATCGGTTAATTGCTTTTTTTCAATTATCAAAGGTGGTGCCAGTCGGATAAGAGTATTGGAATGGAGTGTCCATCCCAGCAATACTCCTTGTTCGAAGCAATCCTCAACTACTTTTTGGGTTAATTCGCGGTTTTCAAGTTGAAGTCCCAGCATAGCACCCTTTCCTCTAACTTCTGTTATTCCGGGCCCGGTCAAAAACTCTTTGACTTCTTCCTCAATAAATGAAGCATTTGCAAGATAATTCCCTGAAAGTAATTCCTTAAGATTTGCCAGAGCCGCTGCGCAGGAAACCGGATGGCCCCCAAAGGTCGTTACATGGTTCAAAGGTGGGTTGTACATGAAGGCTTCAAAAATCTTCTTAGAAGAAATAAATGCGCCCATGGGCATCCCTCCAGCCATGGCTTTTGCTACACATAAAATATCTGGTGCTATGTGATAATGCTCAAAGGCAAAAAGTTTTCCGGTTCGGCCAAATCCTGATTGTATTTCATCGTAAATGAGCAGTGCTCCGGTTTCGTCGCATCTTGTTCGTATTTCAGCCAACCATTCTGATTCTGAGGGAATGATCCCGCCTTCTCCCTGGATAGGTTCCAGAATCACAGCCGCTGTTTCTTCATTAATCAGGTCTAACTGTTCAAAGCTGTTGAATTCCAGGAAATAAACCCCGGGAAGAAGCGGTAAATACGGATCCCGATACATCTCCCGGCCAGTTACACTCAAAGAACCATGCGTATCCCCGTGGTAGCTATTTTTGAAACCGATCAATTTGGTTCTACCAGTAGCTTTTTTCGCCAGTTTTAAAGCTCCTTCGTTGGCCTCGGTTCCACTATTTACAAAATAAACCTGGTTCAGATTTTCAGGAAGCTGAGCAATGAGCAGTTCAGCAAACTCTAATTGAGGCTTCTGAATAAATTCACCGTACACCATCACATGCAGGTGCTTATTCAGTTGTTCCTGAATAGCTTGTATTACTTTTGGATGGCGATGTCCTAAGCTGCTAACCGCAATTCCCGAAATGAAATCCACGTACTTTTCGCCATTTACGGTAAAGATATATACTCCCTCAGCATAATCAATTTCTAAACCAACAGGCGTATCACTGGTTTGCGCAATCGTGTTTTTAAAGCGATCTAAATTTGACATCAATCTGATTTAACTCAACAATTTTGGAGTGTTTCCTTAGTTTTAATTTACCATATTGACGCACTAAAATAGCTAACTAATGTTCATTTGATGAAAATCAATTCCTTACTAATAATGATGTTGCTTGCTGTTAGCTTAACGGGTTGTGCATCAAAGAAAAACGCAAAAGAAATCTCGGCAGATACTGAATCCTTAACCCTGCCAGATCCTATCTCTGTAGGAACAGCAGTAGTTACTCTTGAGGTAATTGAAGTAATAAACGAGCAGGTTTCGGCCAAAATAGTTGAAGTATTGGGTTATGGTTCAACTACCCCAAATCTTCAACCCGAAGAAGAAATAAGGTTAAGTTACCATTCATCCCTTGAAGAAAAGGTAGAAGCTATGAATTCCGGGGATGTATTTAATGCCGTTATTGCTATGCCAAGGGGTAATTTTAATTCGTCAGCTTCAAATTCTGTTTGGAGACTTACTGAGATCTTAAATAATAGGGGAAAATAACTATGAGTAAAAGAATTGTGGGTGTTGCAATCGTATTGCTTTTTGCGATGATTGCTGTAGTTACTTACTCGATTTTTGAAGTGAAAACTACCTCTGAAATTGAATTGACACTGAACAACAGTTTCAAAGAAACACTTAAAAAAGAAGACAAACGAACCAGAAATGAAGGCAGGTCTGAATATTTTAACCGGTTATTAATGGATCCGGTTACACAACAGGTGCCGCCGAATTACAGGGTAAAAGAAATTGGTTTTGCTACTGAGCTTTCAATTGCAGCCAAACAAAAAACTAATGGGGCTACAGACATCTTTGAATGGACAGAAATCGGGCCATTCGATGTTGGTGGAAGAACGCGGGGTTTTGGTATTGATCAACGTAACGTTAATATCCTGATTGCCGGAGGAGTATCTGGTGGCATTTGGAAATCAATTAATGGTGGAAGTACCTGGGAATTGAAATCAGATATCTCTCTTTCACCTTCCGTCAGCTCATTAGTTCAGGATCCTACCAATTTGGACAGATGGTATTACTCTACCGGAGAAATTGATGGTAACTCTGCTTCAGCACGTGGTGGTGGTGCATTCTATTCCGGGGTAGGTTTATTCGTATCGAACGATAATGGAGAGACCTGGTCTCAAATTGAAGCCACTTCCGATGGAAATGAAACTACTTGTTGTGGCAGATTTGATGTAGTTGAAAAAATCGTAATTAGTCCAACAACAGGAAGCATTTTTTACGGGGCAAATCTATATGGCATTTATAAATCAACCAATGGCCTGGCTACTCAAACACATGTACTTGGTGAACCAGGCGATCATTTTTATGCAGATGTAGAAGTAAATAGTAATGGCGTTGTTATTGCTGTGGTATCAGCATCTTTTATTGGAGGACCTGGCTTGT
>JAKSCW010000212.1 GCA_022360375.1 Balneolales bacterium | reverse complement strand
TTTCGACCAAGAGCAAGCTCGCCACCATCGGTGGAACAACCATCAACAATGGCCTGGTTTTTCACAACTCTGTCACCAACTTTCACAATAGGACGTTGGTTAACAGCAGTATCCTGGTTGGTTCGGATGAATTTTTCCAGATGGTAGGACTTAACACCACCGTCAAAATAACAATGCTGCTCAAGATCGGTACGCTCATACTTAATTCGGACCTCAGTTGCGCTAACATACACCACTTCACCATCTGATTCAGCAACAATAATTGCCCGGGAGTCGCGAGCGGCCCGGTGCTCCAACCCAGTTCCAACTACCGGAGCTTCCGGACGAAGTAATGGTACTGCCTGACGTTGCATGTTTGAACCCATTAAAGCACGGTTGGCATCGTCATGCTCGATAAAAGGAATTAATGCAGCCGCCAGGGAAGTAATCTGGTTGGTAGCAACGTCCATGTATTCAATTTCTTCCCTACGTGCCTGCTGGTAGTTACCTTCACGCATTCTGGAGAAAACTGTATCATTTTTAAACATGCTGTTATCATCCAACTCAGCATTTGCCTGCGCAATTACGGTTTCGTCTTCCTGCTCAGCAGCTAAATATTCTACATTATTAGTAACTACTCCATCTTCAACTTTTCTGTAAGGAGTCTCAATAAATCCAAAATCATTTACCTTTGCATGAACACACAATGAAGAAATCAACCCAATGTTCGGACCTTCCGGTGTTTCAATCGGGCAAAGACGGCCGTAATGCGTGTAGTGAACGTCGCGAACCTCAAAACCGGCACGCTCACGTGTTAAACCTCCAGGACCAAGCGCCGACATACGACGTTTGTGTGTCAATTCAGCCAATGGATTCGTTTGATCCATAAACTGCGAAAGCTGGTTAGTTCCAAAGAATGTGTTAATCACACTCGAAATAGTTCGGGCATTCACCAGATCCTGCGGTGTCAATTGCTCAGCATCACGAGAGTTCATTCTCTCTTTAATGGTTCTGGCCATACGAGCCAGACCAATAGCAAATTGCTGCCCAAGTTGTTCACCCACCGTACGGATACGTCGATTACTTAAGTGATCAATATCATCCACCTGGGATTTCAAATTCTTAAGGCGAATTACTTCTCTGATAATCGCCACAATGTCTTCTTTAGTCAGATATTGAACATCTGTTAGCTCTAAATGAAGACGCTTGTTCAATCGGTAGCGACCTACTTCCCCAAGATCGTATTTCTTGTCACTAAAGAATAAGCGCTCAAGAATAGCCCGGGAGGTTTCAGGATCAGGCATCTCACCAGAACGAATTTGCTGGTACACTTCGCCAAGTGCCGACATCTCATCCCATGTGGGGTCCTTTCTAAGCGTGTTCATAATCACAGAACGCTCAGACTCCTCACTGGAAATTTTTTGAACCAACAGAGTTTTTACATCGGCTTCTTTCAACATTCCATAATCATCTTCGGTCAACTCATGGTCTCTCTCGAAAATAATTTTTCGGTTTAATGCCTCACCTATCTCACCTGTTTCGTCATCAACTACCTCTTCCATTTCTTCCATCACGATGTTCTCAGCAAGGCGCTTTCCAACCAATTTTTTGTTGTAATCCGCTTTTGAACCGAATTTGATTTCATCCGAAAGCTGGAACAAGGTCAACAAATCCAGATCAGTGGAATACCCTAATGCCCTGAGAAGTGTAGTTGCAGGAATCTTCTTTTTTCGATCAATATATGCCCAAAGAACATCACGGATATCGGTAGTGAATTCAATCCATGATCCTTTGAATGGTATTACCCGTGCCGAATACAGCTGCGTTCCATTCGGATGCACAGACTGCCCAAAGAATACACCAGGTGAACGATGTAACTGGCTAACTATAACACGTTCTGCTCCATTGATAATGAATGTCCCGCGATTGGTCATCCATGGAAGGTCTCCGAGGAAAACTTCCTGTTCGATCGTTTCACTTGTTTCATCAGTATCGTCTACAGATGAAAGTCGAAGTTTTGCTTTCAATGGAACTGAGTAGGTGAGCCCGCGATCCTGGCATTCTTTGATGGTGTATCGGGGAACATCTACGTTGTAATAAAGAAATTCTAGAATATGAGTCTCTCGTGTGTCCTGGATAGGAAAGTTCTCGTCGAAAATTCTTTGAAGTCCAACACTTGCCCGCTCGTTTGGAGCAATATCTAGTTGTACAAATTTCTCGAAAGACTCTAATTGAATATCCAGGAAATCAGGATATTGAAGAACCGATTTGGTACGCCCAAACGATTCGCGTGATGTATTTGGAATAAGTTGCATCTTCTGGCTCAAAAGGACCTCTCCTTTTTGTTGAAGGGTAAATGTGCGAAAAGCCCACTAGCATTAGGGGCTGTAAATATAGACGCCAATAGCCAATACCGTTCTCACGATATTGGCTACCAACGAAATTTGAATAAGTGATTATTTGAGCTCTACGGTAGCTCCAGCTTCTTCAAGCTTATTCTTGATCTCCTCAGCTTCGTCTTTAGAAGCAGCTTCCTTAACTGTATTAGGAGCGCCGTCTACAAGCTCTTTAGCTTCTTTCAGACCAAGGCCGCCCACGACTTCGCGGACAACTTTAATCACGTTGATTTTCTTCGCACCGGCATCGGTGAGAACGACGTCAAATTCGTCTTTCTCTTCTGCTGCTGCGCCAGCGTCG
>JAKSCW010000417.1 GCA_022360375.1 Balneolales bacterium | reverse complement strand
CGGTGGTTCCGTTCCAGGTTTGATATTGTGCATTGGCGTCGTCCCAAATGTAGATAGAACCAGCCAGGTTGGTTTTGGAGACGGCGGAAGAGTCCCAGTCGATGGTGAAGCCGAAGGGGTTTCCAGCCAGGAAGAAGTCCCCGTCCACCAGGCCAGAAACCGCGTCAATGGTGCCGTTGTTGAAGGTTCCATCCCCGCCAAACTGGGAGGCTGAAACCCGCTTGGGGAAGCCGGCATTACCGGGAACATCAAGTCCGTTGTCATCGGAAAAGATGTAGAACAGGAAGCCCTGTCCGGCTGCCAGGGAATCGGTGGCTTGATTGGAGAGGTCCAGCCAGGCCTGGGAATCAGTATCCCAGGTCCATACATTATCGTCTACAACTACCGAGTTGGTATCGGAGCCGGCAAAACCCTGGGTGAAGAAAGGATTGAGCAGTTCATCGAACACCGGGCCATGGGTAGGGGTGGAAAGCAGCCGGAAGCCTTCGTCCCCGTCGATGAGCTGGTTGATAGTGTTGAAAAAGACCGTGGTTAACCAGTTTCTACCTCCGCCAACAATATTGCTACTGGAAATAATTTCGTGGTGACCATCTCCATCCAGGTCGCCGGTAACAATTCGGGTTCCAATGGACACGGATTCGCTGATAACAAAACCGTTACTGCCATCGAGTGAGGAGAGTTCAACCTCGGACACGGAGGGATCATCAAAGCCAAAGATAGTATAAACAACGCCAGTGCCTTCACCTGAGGGGGAATCAAGATACTTGGCACTTGTGATGAGTTCATCCATCCCGTCTCCGTTTAAATCGAAGGAGGCGAAATCATTTCCTAATAATTCATATTCGTTTAGTCCTGTAAAGAAAAACCCATTGGAACCATCCAGGGAGAAATCGTCTATTACTGCGGGGAAACTACTTCCCCCAAATAGTACGTGAGTTTTTCCAAAATAATATTCGTAATACGCATAGTCTGCTACCAACAAGTCATCAAATCCGTCCCCGTTGATATCACCACTGCCAATGCTTAAACCCAGTTTATCATAAAATGTGTTTCCCCTGAACCGGAACCCGTTAGATCCGTCCAGGCTGCTCACGTTTAATGTATCAGCAAAGGCATCCGATTGTCCAAACACAACATGGGTATCTCCATAGTCATTTCTTCCAAATGGTGCGCTAATTAGTACATCTCCAAACCCGTCCCCGTTGATATCTCCCGATTCCAGCTCAGCTCCTAACCATCCGGATTCCTCATTTCCCGCAATTAGAAACCCGGAGCTATTACCCTCCAGGTTCGAAAGTTGAAGCGTATCGGCAAAGGCACCGGTCTG
>JAKSCW010000277.1 GCA_022360375.1 Balneolales bacterium | reverse complement strand
GAAGTTTCCCCTTATTCGTTCTTCAGGCTTTCCACGGGATTAGACAGGGCAGCTTTTATTGATTGACCACTTACCGTTAATACAGTAATAACTACCCCAATAGTGGCGCAAAGTATAAATACAGCAATTCCTATCTCGATTCGAAAGGCGAAGTTGGTTAACCACTTTTCCATGGCATACCACCCTATTGGTGCTCCGATGATAAAACCGATAGCAACCAGTTTCAGGAAATCAGCGGATAATAAACCAACAATACTTGTTACTGAGGCTCCCAGTACTTTTCGAATACCAATTTCCTTAGATCTTTGTTCGATAAGGAAGGAAGAAAGTCCAATCAGCCCCATACACGCAATAAAAATTGCAAGAGCAGAAAACAACATGATGAGATTTCTGGATTGAATTTCACTCGCATAAAGCTGGTTTAATTGCTGATCAAAAAATTCGAATTCAAAAGGACGGTGAGGGGCAATCTCTTCCCAGGTATTTTCAATTGCAGCCAGGCTCTGTTGGGTACTATTAGGGGCTATTTTTATTAACAAATAATTATACATGTCTTTGTTAATAAATAAGGCAAGTGGTTCCACGCTGTTGTGAAGGGAGGCGAAATTGAAATCCTTCATTACCCCTACAATTTCTCCTTCACGGTTTCCAAGTACATTTAAAGGTTGATTAATGGCCTCTTCAGCAGACCAACCAAATTTTGAAGCAAGGGTTTCATTAATCAGGTACACGTATCCTTGCTCTTTGGTGTAACCGGGGTTTTGCGGGAATCCGTCACCTGCTAATAATTCGATGCCCAATGTAGCAACTAAGTCTCTGTCTGCGGCGCCAGCTGCTGTTTGTTCCCTTTCTGTATCGGGGGTATGTTCTGCCGAGTATCCACCAAAAACTTTGCCGGGTATGTTAGACATGTAAGTTGCACTTAGTACCCCTGGTTGGCGAAGAATTTCTGTTTTAAAAATATCCTGTTTTGGGCTTAGGTAGCGGTCTCTTACCGGTAACACAATAATGGATTCCTTATCGAACCCCAGGTTTGTTGAAATTACATAATCGGTTTGCCTGAAAATTATGAGCGTACTGATAATCAAAAATGTGGATATGGCAAATTGCGATACAACCAACCCTTTTCTTAAGAAAGTATTGGAGGTTTTATTTGAAAGTTTTCCCTTTAGTACGCTAACAGGCTGGTAAGAAGAAAGGAGTACAGCCGGATAGCTTCCGGCCAGTAGTGAAGTAACTATAATCACTAAAACTACCATTAGCCATGTTCCGGAATCATTTAGCAAACTGAATTCGATGGATTTCCCCATTAGCACAAAAAAATCTTCCTTGAATAATTCAACCAGTACCAAAGCAGAGATCACAGCTATGAAAGAGATAAGCATCGATTCCCCAAAAAATTGCTTAACTAATTGCCCACGGGCTGCTCCCATAGTTTTTCGGATACCTACTTCTGTTCCTCTTCGGGATGATCGGGCCGTAGAAAGATTGATGTAGTTCATGATGGCAATTAGAAGAACTACACTAGCCAAAAGCATGAACCCGTATACTTTGAATACATCCCCCATTGGGGCAATATCAAAATCGGCGTCTGAAGTCAGATAAATGTCTTCAAAAGGGATAAGTGTTAATCCAATATCTCTTTGTTCTTTTACAGTTTCCTGCACAAAAGCGTCAATCTTTTCTTGGAGGGGGTCAATTTTATCAGATGAAGTGAGAGTTAGGTAGGTATAAAAGTTTGCCGACCGGATTTCAGAGTCTGTGAGCTGAGACCAACCAGACATTGTGTTAAGTGAGCCTAAATAATCGAAGGTAAAGTGAGAATTTGAAGGCACATCTTTTACAATTCCGGTTACTTCAAATTCAACTGTTGAATTAAAAATTTGCGCAGAAACGGTTTGGCCTACTGCATTTTGGTTGCCAAATAATTTTGTAGCAATCGATTCAGTGAGCACTAACGAATTAGGCGCAGTTAATGCTTTTTCAGGCACACCTTGAGTTAACTGGAAAGAGAATGTTTCAAAAAAGGAAGAATCTGCGTATAAGAAACTGTTTTCCTGGAATTTTTGATCTCCTACGCTGATTACAACCGGGCTATAACGAGTAGGCTCGTAAAGGCGAACCCAATTTTCAATTTCAGGAGCAATAGCTGCGAGAGAAGGAGCTGCCATAGATGGAGTAACTGCTGTTACTCCATCTTCATCAACGATATTCAGCCTTACAATTCTATCACTTTTTTCGTGAAACTGATCATAGGAGAATTCATGGTTAACATACGTTAAGATCAGCAGGCATAACGCAATTCCTATCGTTAAGCCAAGAACGTTTATAGCAGAAAATGATTTGTACTTAATGAAGTTTCGAAAGGCGATTTTTAGATAGTTTAGCAGCATAGCATATCACCACTCTGAAAATTTATACATGAAAGCCGTCTTTCATATTCTCGGTTACAACATGCCCGTCAAATAAATGAATCACCCGGGTTGCAAAATCAGCATCGTATGGAGAGTGAGTCACCATTACGATAGTGGTGCCTGCTTCGTTAAGCTCTTCAAGAAGCTTCATTACTTCGTTTCCATGATCAGAATCAAGATTACCAGTCGGCTCATCGGCAAGAATTAACTTTGCATTTGCAACCACCGCACGGGCAATGGCAACACGTTGTTGCTGACCACCGGAAAGCTGCTGCGGGAAGTGATTACGACGATGCATCATGGCCATTCTCTCTAATGCCGCTTCCGCTTTTTCTTTACGTTCAGAAGCAGACATGCCCAAATAAAGCAGGGGTAATTCCACATTTTCAAACACGGTCAATTCATCAATCAGGTTAAAGCTCTGGAACACAAAGCCAATGTTTCCCTTTCGGAGCTGGGCACGCTCTCTTTCACTGTATTTCGACACTTCATGGCCCAGGAAGTGATATTCACCATCACTGGGATTATCCAGTAATCCCATAATATTCAGCAAAGTGGATTTACCGCACCCGGAAGGGCCCATTATGGCAACAAATTCCCCCTCTTTAATTTCTACGTTTACATTATTCAGGGCAGTAGTTTCTACTTCTTCAGTCGTATATACTTTTCGTAAGTTATTTGCTTTAATCATTGTTTTGATGTGTGTGTTTTTGCTTTAATTCTTTAATTAAAATTCAGTACTTCATTGTCTCCAAAGGTGTCGTAGCTGGAGATAATTACCCGATCTCCTTCTTCTAATCCTGAAATGACTTCGAAATATTCCGGGTTTTGCTGGCCAAGGCGAATATCTCTTCGTTCCGCTGCGCTGCCATTCTCATTAAGCACAAATACCCAGCTTCCACCGGTGGTTTGAAAGAAGCCACCTTTTTCAAGAAGAAG
>JAKSCW010000179.1 GCA_022360375.1 Balneolales bacterium | reverse complement strand
TCGGGTGGCACATTCCAGGGGATAACACGATCATAAACCACCCAGGAATCCCTGAATCTTCGCTTTAGCAGGTTAGAAAATTCAAGTGCACGTTCCCGGTTATGGAAATCACCTACGTGAACACGGTAAAAAGGGGCTTTGAAAAAGGTATAGGTTTCTGCCTGGTAGCCTTCAATATACATTGATGACCAGCTTCGGAAATGCTTGGCTGCAGTATCTGCCAGGGCAACATCCTGGCCGGAGTAGATTTGAACTCTGTATCCTTCAAATAAATCTTCTTCGTCGGGTTCTTCTATGGTAACTACTTTAAGTTCAGCGTATTCCTCAGGAATTTCATTAGTCCGATTGAAGTATGTATCCGATAGTGAACTCAAATAGCGGTATGATCCTTCATTTGCTTCTTCACTTACCCCGGGTTCCGGTTCGGGGCTTACTGTAGAAACTTCCGGCTCATCCTGGGGGGAAGTGTTTTGAGTTTGTACAATTTCAGTGTTGGAACAGGCCAAAAATGGAATAATTAAAAGAAATAGAATTCGGTTCATTTCAAAACCCGACAGGGTGCCATGTAGTTTTGGTCTCCTGGAAATCAGTGATGAAATAGGGACTTTGCGCATCCTCAGCGTACCAATCTCCAACAGGGTTGTTAATAATTCGTTTAATATTTTCAGCTGCGTTCTCTTCAATGGTTTTGGTTAGTCCCCCGGATAATGCATCAGTATATAACATAGCGTTTACATCCATATGAGCACTAAAATGTTCCACTAAATCTTCTTTTTTTCCTGTAAGAATATTTACAACGCCTCCTGGCACGTCTGATGAATTCAGTACTTCCGCAAATGTAATAGAAGAAAGAGGGTGATTTTCTGACGCCAATACCACACACGTATTACCACCTGCAATTACCGGGGCAATAACCGAAACCAAACCAAGCAAAGGACTTTGCTCGGGGGCAAGAATTGCGACCACTCCTGTTGGATCGAGCAAACTAAAATTGAAATGAGAACTGGCTACAGGGTTCACTGAACCAAACACCTGTTGATATTTGTCAGTCCATCCGGCATAATAAATGAGACGGTCGATGGCTGCATTTACGTCTGCTTCAGCCTCATTGGCAGAGAATCCGACTTGAGATAATTCTTTTTCAAATTGCCCCCTGCGGCTTTCCAGCATTTCACCAATGCGGTATAAAATCTGACCGCGATTATAGGCGTTTCTTGCTTTCCATCCGGTAAAAGCACCCCTGGCAGTTTTAACTGCATCCCGAACATCTTTTCGGCTGGCCAGGCAGGCATTTGCTAATAAATCTCCTTCAGAATCGAAGACCTTGTAATAATGGCCCGATTCTGTTCGGGGGAAATTCCCACCGATATACATTTTATAGGTTTTAAGTACTTCCAGGTGATCACTCATAATTACCTCAAATTTACATATGCTGCCAATCCATGCAGGCCACCTTCGCGACCAACTCCGCTTTCTTTATATCCACCGAATGGTGATGTTGGGTCGAATTTGTTATAAGTATTTGCCCAAACTACTCCAGACCGTAAACCGGCACCTACCTTGAAAATTTTCGAACCCTTATCTGTCCAGACTCCCCCGGCCAAACCATATTGGGTGTTATTTGCTTTGGTGATAGCCTCATCAGCGGTGCGGAATGTTTGAACCGTTAGTACAGGCCCAAAAATCTCTTCTTGAACCACGCGATTTGATTGTGCTACATTGGTTAGCAGGGTAGGACGAATAAAATACCCGTTTTCAGGAATTTCACATTTACTCTGGTATACATCTGCACCCTCATCCAGGCCAATTTGAAGGTACTTATTTACAGTTTCGAACTGGGCTTCAGAATTTATGGCTCCGACATCGGTATTTTTATCAAGTGGGTCACCAACAATCAGCATTTCCATTCGATCCTGTAGTTTCCGAATCACCTGATCAACAATTCCTTCCTGAACCAATAGCCTTGAACCTGCACAACACACGTGCCCCTGGTTAAAGAAAATGGCGTTGATTATACCTTCTACCGCCTGATCAACAGGAGCATCTTCAAAAATAATCATAGCTCCTTTTCCGCCTAATTCAAGCGTAAATTTCTTTCCGGTTCCGGCTATGCTTTTCTGAATTAGTTTTCCGACACCAGTGGAACCTGTGAAGGCAATTTTGTCGATATCCTTGTGGTTTACAATCTCAGCCCCGGTTTGTCCCGCTCCTGTAACAATATTGACCACCCCTGAAGGTAGTCCTGCATCCTGCACTAATTCTGCAAATTTGAGCGCAGTAAGAGAAGTTGTTTCTGCCGGTTTTAAAACCACGGTATTGCCGCATGCCAGCGCGGGAGCAATTTTCCACGCTAACATCAATAATGGGAAATTCCATGGAATAATTTGTCCGCATACTCCAATAGGTTCCGGGGTTTTGCCTGGAAAAGCATATTCCAGTTTATCAGCCCAGCCCGCGTAGTAAAAAAAGTGAGCAGCAACCAATGGAATGTCCACGTCGCGTGATTCCCGAATAGGTTTTCCTCCATCCATGCTTTCCAAAATGGCGAACTCCCGGGCCCGTTCCTGCAGCATTCTCGCAATTCGATACAGATACTTACCACGGGTTTTACCCGACAGAGAAGACCATTCGTTTTTGAATGCTTTACGTGCAGCTTTTACAGCTTGGTCGATATCATTCTGGGTGGCTTCGGCAAACTCGGTGATTACTTCTTTGGTAGCAGGATTTGTACTCGGGAAATAACGGCCTTTTGATGGTTTTACGAACTTTCCATCAATGAATAATTCATACCGTTCTTTCACTTTAACATTTGCCGTGCTCTCGGGGGCAGGATCGTATTCCCAGACCGATGCAAAATCCAATTTTGAATTTGGAGAAGTGGGTTTATAGGTGGTTTCAGTTGTTTCTGACATGATAAGATGGAATGTCTTTGTACATAATTAGCAGGTTAGTTTGCAGAGTATGTTTTAGCGGATTGTTGTAAATATACTCTGCAATTCGTTCTAATTCTTTTTCATTTCGAACGATTCTGTCGTGAAATCCTCTTTGCCATGCGAAAGAAGGATTGGTTTCTCTGATTCTTTTGGTACAAGTTGCTTTAAAGGATCGAATAAGTGCTGAAAGATTTTTTGATTGCGGTCCAAAATTATGTTTCCGCTTCTGATTCTGTCGGGGCGCATGGCCATGCGCCCGTACTTGTTGCCCATCAATTAAGCAGAGGGCATGAAAATGGTCTGGCATCACCACGAATTCCCCAAGCGTAATTTCTTTTCTTATTTTTGAAGTTTTCAACCACTCTTGCTTTACAATGGTACCTTCCTGAGATAGAAGTACAGTATCCGCCTTTACTTCTCCGAAAACTTTAACTCTGTTCTTAGTAATACACGTGATGAAATAAACGCCCTCACCGGAATAATCATATCCATGAAGTCGGAGAGAGTTTTTTCGGCGGTATGTATGTGGTGATCTCAACTTGTGTAGAGATTTATTTTATTTCTGATCCTTTTAGGAAAGATGACCGTACGTCCTAACACTTTAGGGATCAATATTTTAATCAACAGAAAAATAATCGGCGGATTGGTAACTGCCGGTATGCTGTTTTACAATTTGCATTAAAACATCATTGGCAAGGGAACTGGCACCAAATCGAAAATAATCTTTGTTCAACCAGGCAGCTCCAAGGGTTTCTTTTACCAATACCAAATACTGAATAGCTTGCTTTGCGGTGCGTATACCGCCCGCCGGTTTCATGCCTATCATTTTTCCGGTTTTGTAATAAAAATCGCGTATAGCTTCCAGCATTACCAGGGTTACCGGTTGGGTAGCTGCCGGGCTTATTTTTCCTGTGGAAGTTTTAATGAAATCAGCTCCGGCCGCCATTGCGATATCGCTGGCTTTACGCACATTTTCGTAGGTATGCAATTCTCCTGTTTCCAGGATTACTTTCAGGTGTGCGTCTCCACATGCTTCTTTAATAGCTGCGATTTCATCAAAAACGAGTTGAAATTCCCCGGAAAGGAAAGCACCACGGCTAATCACCATATCCACTTCGTCAGCCCCTTCATCCACAGCGAATCTGGTATCATCAATACGAACCGGAAGAGGGGCCATACCACTGGGGAAGGCGGTGGCCACGCTTGCAACATTAATTCCCGAACCCTTAACGTGTGTTTTTGCCGTTCGAACCATGGTGGGGTACACACATACTGCGGCTACAGAAGGGAGATCAGGCATGGGAGCGTAGGGCATTTTTGCTTTTTGGCAAAGCTGAATAACTTTTCCTTCTGAATCCTTTCCTTCAAGCGTGGTTAAATCCATCATGCTTAAAGCAAGTTTCAGTGCCTGTACTTTTGACGCTTTTTTAATGCTTCGTTTGTTTAAACGGGCCACCCGTTCTTCAACAGCAACATGATCAACAGGTACAGTAGTGGTAAAATCCGCTGA
>JAKSCW010000552.1 GCA_022360375.1 Balneolales bacterium | reverse complement strand
TGAGAAAACAATTCATAGTGTTATAAGCTTAGAGCAGCAAAGTATAGATGCTCAAAACCACGCTAAGGAAATATTGAATACTCAGACGTTATCAGCCCTTTCAGAGACTCAATCTATTTTAAATAGCTTAGGAGACTACATGAGCCAAAAAGCGGAAACTGCGGAGCATTCATTAAATGTATCCATGCAAAAGGCGATTTGGATACTTGGTATTGTTTGTATGGTTGTGGTTTTATTGGGAGTGCTTTTTAGTAATAGATTAGCACATTCTATAGGAAAACCGATTCTCAGAATCGTTAGCGAGGTTAGCAGTGCAACGGAGCAAGTTAGAGCTGCTTCATCACAATTATCATCTTCAAGCCAGCAATTAGCCGAAGGAACTACTGAGCAGGCTTCATCGATGGAAGAAACAAGCGCAAGTTTGAATGAAATTGCTTCGATGACCAATCAAAATACAGATCGGGCTCAAATTGCTTTAGAGCTTGCCAAGCAGACCTTAAATGTTACCGAAAAGGGCAAGTATTCTATGGAAAGAATGCAGTCGTCTATTCATGAAGTCGTTAACTCTGCGCGTGAAAGCTCTCAAATTATAAAAACCATTGATGATATTGCCTTCCAAACAAATTTGTTAGCACTTAATGCAGCCGTGGAGGCAGCGAGAGCCGGAGAAGCAGGGAAAGGCTTTTCTGTGGTGGCTGAAGAAGTTCGTAATCTTGCAAGAAGTGCCACCGAAGCTGCAAACAACACTGCCAGCCTTATAAAGAGCTCGGTTGAAAATTCCGAGCAATCTGCGAAAATAGTAGAAGAAGTTGAAACTCATTTGAATGAAATAGATACCAGCACGGAAAAGGTAAATGGGTTATTAAGTGAAATCAGTTCTGCTTCACTTGAACAAAATGAAGGTACCGAACAGATAAATATAGCCATAGCCCAGGTTGATCAGGTTACTCAGTCTAATGCTTCTACCGCTGAGGAGTCAGCTGCTTCATCAGAACAGTTAAATGCCCAGGCTGAAACTCTCATGGAATCTGTATCCAAACTTAAGGGTATTATAGAGGGGATTAAGAGTAACAGAGTTGTTAAAAAAATCGAAAACAAACCCACTTTAATCGCCAATCCAAACATGGGAGTTAAGGAGGAAGCTTTTAAGTTCGATTATCAAGGTGAGCCTGAAAGCAGCGAGGTAGAGGAAGAACTCCTGGCATTCTGATCTGAGTAGAACCCAGAACAATTAGAAAAGACGATGTTTTAAGCATCGTCTTTTTTTTAAAACCTGGAAGTTAATTCAGTTGATCAAGCCGGGATTTAATAGAAGCTTTTGTTCGTTCGGAGGTGGTAAGTTTCATAGCAGATTCGAAAGCGGTTTTAGCATCATTATTTTTTCCTGCTAATTCAAAAATCTCGCCAGCACTGAAGTGTGCTCTCCAGTTTTCTTCCCATTTGGCCAATTCATTGGCTGTTTCAAGCGCTTGTTCAGGTTGTTCATTTTTTGCCTGCAATTTTCCCAAAACACCCAATGTTTGAACATTTCGTTCTCTTCGCACGGCTTGTTCTGCCCACTCCAGGCCTTGTTCAAGTTCGTAGTTATTGGCCAGTGTATAGTTGGCTCCCTGATACCATCCCTGCCAGCCGAATGCAGGTAGGGTTTTAAATTGATTTTTAATGTGCGCAAACGTGACTTCCATTGGAATTTCCACCGTAAATGGAACACTTCGGTGCGCCCATTTCAGGGCAATATCAACGGAGGTAGCAGTATAGTTGCTAAACGAGAATTTCATCCATTCATATTTACTTTCCATTTCTTCCACAGGAACGGTAATACGGAGCGCATCCTCAGATTCATCATAAAAATAGCTTCCCCAGGCCTCTGAGAAATGGGAGAAGATAATGATCCATTCTTCTTCCCCTGGTATGGTGTGAAAGCCATAGGAACCTGCTTCCAGTTCGTTTCCATTAACCAGTACATCATCCGTTACCGTGAAAATGGTATTCTTGTTTGCACCGGTACGCCACACTTCGCCATAAGGGACTAATCCACCCCAAATTTCACGATCACGAATTCCCACAGAACTATATTCAAAATGAATATTGGTAAAGCCGATAGTGATGCTTCTTTCTTCGAAAGGGCTGACTGCAGGAAGGGTTAACGAAACGGGAAGCTGGGCAAGTGCTGGTTTGTAGAGTAAGCCCAATGCCAGGGCGAAAAGTAGTTTTTTCATGGATAAGAATAATTTTTTTGGATTGTACAAAAAAACTCAGAATTGCACACTTCAAGAATCCCTTTTAAACAAAAATATACATCTCACTTAATGAGCGTCATCTTTCGGGTTAACATCAAACCCCCGGCCTCGATGATGTAGATATATACTCCGCTGGAAAGAGTAGATGCATCAAAGCCAATAGTATGGCTACCGGCATTTTTGGGTGAATTGTTAAGCAAAGTAGCGACTTCATTTCCAAGTACATCAAATACTTTTAAGGTAATAGCTGTCGTCTTGGGTACATCAAAAGAGATCAGGGTTGAAGGGTTGAAAGGATTCGGGTAGTTCTGGTGCAGGATGAATTCTCCTGGAAGTCCAGTGTTGTCCTCCACGGAATTACTCAGTTTCACATTCGCATAAATGGGAATCTTAAACACTGGTAGTTCTGTATTATTCTGTATGTACAAAGTATCTGTTAACACTTGAACATTTTGGGGGTGAACCTCAATGGAGAAGGTTAAGGACTCACCAGAATGGAGTGTGGTATCACTTAAGGTTGAAATGATTTCAGTGCTTTCATTGTGTGAATTATGAATAACAAGATCTGCATTACCGGTGTTAGTTAAGTTCACCGATATGGCTCTGGTTTCTGTAATTAATACATCCCCAAAATTTACTTCAGAGTGGTTAGTAAGAATGAATGGGACACCTTTTTGTACTTCAATTGGAATTTCGAATGGAATAGTGTAAGTCCCATCATCAACAATAATGTAGATACTGGACTCTCCGTAAAAGGATTCATCAATCTCAATTGAAATCCCATTTCCATCCACAACAAGTGTAATCAAGTCATTATCAGAAACGAATGAGTAGGATAGTTCTTCACCTTCCGGATCAGAAAAATGGGCAGTATAATTATCCGTAACGGTATAGCTTTCTGTGAGCTGAGGAACTGAAATCTCCGGAAAATTGATCAGTAATTCGGGCCAGAAATTATCGGAAATTGTAGTAAGGGCTAATTCCAGCAAGTCTCCATGTTCGTTCCATAAAACCGGGTTTCCATCCACCGGTTCAGATAGAAAACCATTAATAGTGAATACAATTTCTTCTCCGGGTTCTAAGCCTTCATCCCTTTGTGTAAACTGATCATCTCTGTAGATACTCATCATTCCAAATTTCCCATCCTCCTTTACGGTAAAAGTACCGCAATGAACTCCGGATTGGTCAAACGCATCGATAACATCTCCTGGAATTAATTCTCTTCCGCCAACAAATGTGCCCCCGTCGCCATACACATTTATCCACTCATTCGTAGGTATAACATCGTTTACTAATGTTGCTTTAATCGGGATAGAGAAAATATTTCCGGAAAAAGCATTGGAGTGAATTTGTATGCTTCCATTAACCTCTCCGTTACCCACAATTGGATAATATTTTATACTTAAAGACGCGTCATTTCCATTAGAAAAAGTACCTGATATGTTATTTACAACGAGTTGACGGTCCGTGTTGTAAACGGTAACCACAGAATCTATTACAAGATCGTTTATTCCACTACTTTCCAGTTTAATGGTCGTCTCGGCAATGGTTTTCACTCTCATTTCTCCAAAATCAATAGAGTATTGAGATAATTGAAAATCGGCACCTACAACTGACAAACCTACTTCGATTACATCTCCATTGGATGTCCATTGGACAGGTCCTGCATCAGTAATGGCGTTAATATTATTGATCCTGAATGTAATAACATCTCCGGGATCAGCTCCTTCATCCAATTCTGTAAGAGGGTCATCACGATAGACAGCCATTAAACCAAATTTCCCTTCCGATTCAATAATAAATTGACCCGAAAGCACCCCGTCGTTATCGTAGGCTTTTACTGTATCTCCGGGAAGAGCCAGTTCATTGTTTACATAAACATTTCCATCACTGTAAATGTTTATCCATTCATTCGTAGGGAATACCTGGGCAGGAAGGAGTTCAGGAATGAGCAGTAAAACAACTATCAGGTGTGTCAGGCTAATGCCCAACTTCATTATCCTGAAACCTGGTATTGATGTTGTTCTCATAAAGCTATTGAATGTATGTTTCATGAGCGTCATTACTTGATCAACATCATTTTTTTTGTTTGAACAAAAGAACCTGCTTTTATTCGATATATATACATTCCACTGGCTAAATGACTTGCATCAAACCGGACTGAATGGAATGCAGCTTCCTGAGGCTCATTATTCAGAATAGTTGATACTTTCTGGCCTAACATATTGTAAACCTCGAGAGTTACTTCTGCAGAAACAGGTAAGGCGTAATTGATAATTGTAGAAGGATTGAACGGGTTTGGGTAGTTCTGATCTAACCCGAATTCTGTAGGCAGAACACTGGGGGTTTCAAGATTAGTGGCTATTTTCGTTAAATTTTGAATGCTTCCATTATTCCGCCAATCAAGTAGGCCTTCAAATTCAGTTTCTCCAAACCGCAACGTAATTGGTTCCCCTGGCTCAAATCCCTCGTCTGTTTCTGTTGCTGGATCATCTTTATAAATAGCCATCAGGGGAAGCTTTCCGTCCTTCATGAATACTTGTTCACCAGCAATATTTCCTTCTGAGTCAATTGCTCGTACCACCGTACCTTTCGGGATTAATTTGGAATCCATCATCACTTCATCTCCCCATAGTGAAATCCACTCGCGGGCAGGCGATACTAAACCAGAGCTTTTATAAGCGATATTTTGAATAGAGGTTTTTGCGATACTATCGGCAGGAACAGCGGGGTCATTCGGATAGAAGAGAGTATCTTTAGCAGTCATTTTTATCCAATACCCAAGATTTGGCTTCAAGTATTGAAGTGTGTTGAATTCATTTGGGATAGAAGTAGAAAAAGCCAAGCCTGCACCCTCGAAACCAAGAACAATTTCCACATTATCTATAACGGAAGAAAGGGCATTCGTTAGTGAATCCGGGCTGGTGGGTAAATAGCTAACCAGGTTAAATCCTTCTTCCAGAGTCAGTGGAGTATCGGGTGTTTGAATATAGCCATTAACGGTCAATTGATCTGGTTCTGCCATTCTTAGCCAGTATCCCTTTGTTGCATAAACATCGGTTAAGGTATTAAAATCAGAGTCCAGCAACGGATCGAAAGTCAACCCTGTACCATCAAACCCCAGCATAACAGTTACGTTATCTGCAATATCAGCAATAACAGTTCCTGTTTCAGAGAACTCGGGCTGAACGTTGGATGAAATCAGGTTCCAGTTTTCAAGTAATTCAATCTCAACAGATCCTTGTTCATATACTCTTAGCGATACAGCTACCGGCACCTCTTTACCCGCCGGATCATTACTTTCAACAATGATTTCAGCCTGATATTTACCAGGTGAAATGTCTGTTGCCTCAAAAAGGACCTCAATTTCTACAGATTCACCAGGGCTTAATGTTCCAAAAAGAGGATTTACGGTGAGGTAGCGTGAGAACCCTGCTTCTTCGAGCATGTACTTTATAGCATTGAATTGCATTGCTCCTGCCTCAAATCCGTAGTAGTATAAGTACTCCCAGGTCATGCCTGTAACAACTACGGTGCCAGCTCCAAATCGATATTCAGCCGTGGTG
>JAKSCW010000327.1 GCA_022360375.1 Balneolales bacterium | reverse complement strand
TCAATAACGGGTGCTTCATTCCATGCCAGTTCATTTAGCTGCCCATCGATGATGATTGGCATTGTTGTTTCGGTACCTGGATAGATTTCAGGCTGACTGGGCGGCAGGAAAGTGTCTTGTGCCAAACCAATTTTACCGATTAAGCACACACACGATAGCAATGTGAGAATCCTCTTATAGCACATGCAGTTAATTTGAAGGCTATACTCTAGTTATAGCTGATTACTGTTTATGAGGCGAATTAATCCGCGATTTATTCTTAAACAGTAAGAAGAGGAGGAGCGCGCAGGCTTACATACTGGAAATGATTTTCTGCTTTAAACGCAGTATCGGTGATAGAAAGAAGGTCATTAGCAGAGTTGATGAATAACACCGGCTCCGTCTGCGCATTGAATTGTAGCTGCTTTGTAAGTACACATTCAATACAATCTGCAGGAGCTTCGGCATGCGCTTCGTCCGTGTTCCGGATGTTCAGAGCATCTTCTTCGGAGTTGATCAGCTCGAGCGTTTCAATATGAGCATGACCATGAATATCGATGAAGGAGTGCAATTGCACGCATATAAATCCCAATAATACCAGTATTGCAATGGCAGGATGTTTAGCAAAAGCCTGATGTTTACCGATATACCGATTCATAATTAAACTTTATCATTTCAAAATAAAAAAGAAACATCAAATCCTGAGATGTTAAATATTTTACAAAAGTTCGCAATTCTGTTACCTGCGCGGAAGAGCCAAATCTTCATCTAAACTTTAACAAGGGCCTGTTTGGTGGGATTTATTCCCTAATTGATAGCTAAAGAAAAAGATGGTATATACCGGCCGTTCACTAATAAAAGTTTGGCTTACAAGGCTAAACACGAATCTTTGCTAACAGCACAAAGGCATAATCTTGTACGAACAATTATCGATCAGAGAAAAAGTAGCATACGCACTAGGCGATGGTGCTGCTAATATCGCATGGCGAGGGGTCTCTACTTTTTTATTCATTTTCTATACGGATGTTTTCGGAATTGACCCCGTATCCGTTGGTCTGTTAATGTTGGTAGCCCGTTCCTTTGATGGGATCAGCGACGTGGGAATGGGGATCATCGGTGATAAATTTACATCAAAGCATGGTAAATTCAGACCATGGGTACTTTGGACAGCCATCCCCCTGGCATTGATTCTTTCGTTGCTTTTCACCACCCCCGATTTTACTCAAAATGGTAAAATCATCTACGCATATGTAACCTATATCTTGTTCACGCTTATTTACACGGCAAATAACGTGCCTTATGGTGCCTTAATGGCGGTGATGACGGGCGACGATAAAGAACGGATCAGTTTAGGTTCATTCAGAATGGCCGGTGCATTCGCGGGTGGAATGTTGGTGCAGGGAAGTCTCCTGTACCTTGTGCTCTACTTTGGGAGTGTAAATCCCACCATCAGTATCCAATCAACAAGCCAGCCAGAGCAACATGTAGTAACGGTTGTTACCGAAGCAGATGTATCAAGTGCCCGCATAAATCTTGTGGATGGAGTAGGTAACATTACCTGGTATTCTGAGGAGGAATCGATACCGGAAGCAAGCTCCAGTTTGAGTTTCGATATACAGGCAGGCGAAGAATATATTTTCTTAGTGTCTGGCCTGGAGCGCCTGGAACAGGAAGACCTTTCGGTGATCAATCAGCAGCAGGGATATAGTAAGTCTATTTATACCCTCTCAGTTTTACTCGCCTTGTTTATGTGCCTCACTTTCCTTGGTACTAAAGAACGTGTATTCCCGGATGAGAATCAGAAATTCGATATAATTGAAGACCTAAAGCAACTGGTGAGAAACAAACCCTGGGCCGTTTTGCTGGGAATTGGTTTAACCTTTAATGTGTACAATTCTATCAAGCAGGGAGTAATTCTTATCTACTTTGCACATTTTTTGGACCGGGAGTTACTGGCAGCTACCTATTTGATCGTATTAAGCCTGGCATCTATTGCAGGGGCAATTCTGGCTACCCCCTTAGGTAAAAAATTTGGCAAGAAAGCATTATTCATTTATGCATTAATGTTCTCAGGGTTGGTTGGGTCATTGCTTATTTTCTGCGGACCGGACAATCTGACCGCAATCTTTGTTATAGGAACGTTATCGGAGGTCGCCTCGGCAATGTTCCCCACTTTGTTTTTTGTAATGTTAGGAGATGCCGCTGATTATTCAGAATGGAAAAACAACCGAAGAGCAACCGGCCTGGTATATTCCGCCGGTTCATTGGCTACAAAATTCGGAGGGGGAATCGGTGGGGCTATTATAGGCTTTGTACTGGCGTATGTTGGGTATAATGGAATGGATCCTTCCTCAATTGAAGCGGCTAAACCGGGGATTGTTTGGCTAATGAGTTGGATTCCGGGAATCATCGCACTGTTAGGTGCTGCGCTTATGCTGCTCTATCCGCTGGATACCAAAAAAATGGAGACTATAACCAACGATTTGACATCAAAAAGACAACAATTAGCTTCTTGAAATAACTATGGGATCATTTGGAAAAGACTTTATTTGGGGAACAGCCACTTCCTCCTATCAAATTGAGGGGGGACATTTAGAACAAGGGAAAGGACCTTCTATTTGGGATGCCTTCTGTACCATTCCCGGAAAAATTCACAACGGAGAAACCGGCAATGTTGCCTGCGATCACTTTCATAAGTTCAAAGAGGATGTGGGTCTGTTAAAAGATTTGGGAGTAAATGCATATCGGTTATCCATTTCATGGCCCCGAATTATTCCAGACGGAAAGAAAGAGGTAAACCAGGCAGGGATTGATTTCTACAACCAGATTATAGATGAGCTCCTGGAAAATGATATCACCCCATGGATTACGCTGTACCACTGGGATTTACCCCTTGCCCTCCAGTTAGAAGAGGACGGCTGGTTAGGAAAATCAATCATTCGGCATTTTGTTCACTATGCGGATACCTGTTTTAATCATTTTGGAGACCGGGTGAAGCATTGGATTACCCTGAATGAACCCTGGGTGGTTGCAATTTTGGGGCATGGACATGGTGTTTTTGCCCCGGGAAGAGTTTCTGAGGTGGAGCCTTATCAGGTAGCACATAACCTGATATTGGCGCACGCACATAGTGTTGACCATTTCAGAAAGAACTACGCGTACCAGAACGGAAGCATAGGAATAACGAACAATTGCGATTGGAGAGAACCACGTACCGGTTCCCGGCAAGATAAGGAGGCTGCAGAACGTGCCCTGGAGTTTTTCCTGGGCTGGTTCGCTGATCCTGTTTACCATGGAGATTATCCTG
>JAKSCW010000412.1 GCA_022360375.1 Balneolales bacterium | reverse complement strand
TTGAGCATGAGCAAATTGATAAAGAAGGAAAGGAATACTTACTTGCCCGTTCATCAAGAATATTACCTGACCTGATAAGCCGCTCATCAATTATAAGTCAATGGTCGGGCATTAGGTCTTCAACTCCGGATCGAATGCCAATTCTTGGTCAACATCCTGAGGAGAAAGATCACTACATCTTTGCAGGATTAGGTTCTAAAGGGCTCCTCTATAGTGCATATTGTGCACAGCTTCTCTCAGATTATATTATCGAAAAATCTGAGCTTCCAGGCGAAATCCTCCTTCGCCGCTTTATTAAATAAAAAAGCCCGATATCATATACCGGGCTTTTCAGCAATCAATTTGTTTAACTTAGAACCGGAATACTAAACCACTTAGGGCTACTCCAATTGAACTGGTATCATTACCTCCGTTTCCAACTACAGAAATAGCATTCGTGAATTCGAAGTACCGGAAATCAAGTCCAAATCCAAATGCATATGTTGCGGATGAATAACCTCCCAATCTTGTTCCAACCCTGATGGGTACAAAGTTGAAGAACCTATATTCAAGCCCTAACGTAAGTGAACTTCTTGCAGAATTGATCCCAACATCATTGAAACCAACTCCATAATCAAGTGTGGTTGTAAGTTTGCCTAAAGTCAGGGCAGCACCGAAGTTGTACATTCCAGGCAGATCATAGCTGCCATCTCCTAATTGCTCAGCAATAAATCCACCATACACATCATTTTCCAGGCTATCAACAAATGCATCCAGGTAATCTTCTAAATCATCATCACCCGCATCAGCATTAAAATTGATGTTTCCATCTGCACTAACTCTTGAAGGGGTTTCATCAAAAGTAATACTGCCTAAATCAGTGGCTGCCATGCTTATTCTAAGCACCTGTTTCTTTCCAAGTGCACCTAAGGCAGGAATTGATACATCCACCTCCGCTGTTATACCAAGATCCAGACCAAAACCGGAACCCAGAGTCCCGATATCGGAACCATCGTAATCCAGATAATCTCCCAATTCAGCATCAGGATCTAACATCCGTGCATTTGAATATTCTGTTAGCTGTGTGGATAAATCACCATACGAAAGCACCGAATATTCAAAATCGTGAGTGATTCCATAGTTAGTACTGGTAGGATCAGTATTCACCTGGAACGTAGAGATAAGGTCAAAATCGACCGCCTGTAAACCAACAATATATTTCGGAGCCACTCCAGCATAAATATTAATGCCATTTATGAATGGTACACTTTCTATTAAGCCAGTTAAAGGAATGGGTAGTTCCATAGCAAAACCGAAAGAAATCTCTGAGTATGTTAATGTACTAAGCGACATATTAACCGGAGAAGGACTACCAAATACATCAGAGTCTATTCCGTAAAATGCCAAATCCATAAGCCCTCTGTTTAAGGTTATGTCCTGCACATTTCTTACCCTTGTTGCAAGGCTAAATGCGAATTTATCTCTCCTGTGAGAAAAGCCAATTGGAACAATATCCACTGAGATGCCTGCATTCCTGGTATCATTAACATTAGCCCCAAACCATTCATCCAGCATGTTTTCCCTGGTTGTTCCTTCAATAGTAAGGCCTTCTGTGAGGTAGGTGTTGTAGGCACCAATGTTTACCAAAGAACCACCTGCTGTAACCCCAAACCCACCGAATAATCCAAGTTGAGTTCTCGGTTTTCGGCCGGTATTGTTAATCATCAGATTCGCAGGATTCAAAAAATTGGCGTGATAACCATCAATAAATGCGGTTCCGCCGCCACCCATTCCCAGTGTTTGGGAATTGTAATGTCTGCTTTGAGCTACCAAGGAAGCAGCTGAAAGTGCAAAACAAATAGTAAAAAATAGTCTAAGAGTTTTCATCATTGCTTCCTTTTTTTAGTTATCACCACCTATGGTGTTTTCGATTGTAAAATTACCCGCTACGGATAACGTAATGGAATCAGTGGCACGGAATTTTACTGCCTCCAGATTGAATGTATTTAGCCGGGCGGTAACCGCGATAGAATCAGCCCTGTACAGTTCTGAAAGTTGGGCTTCAGTCATGGATATTATAAGCTGATCTACTGTTGGAGCATTAACAAACCGGGTACCGGCATCAATTTGCCCCGCGCTCAATTCATAAGGATCATCGCCCATAAGAGGAAGAGTGGTAACGGAAGCCCCGTTTTCATCTATAAAATTCAGTTCAATAATGAAACCGGATGGTAATGCATTTTCATAATCAATAACCAGTTGCCCTGTCTTAATTGAAAAGTCATCATTGGGATCGGGGAAATCCTCAAACACACTAACTTCAATGGCATCAGGTTCGAATTCCGCATTATCTGCACTAAAATAAAGAGGTAGTTCAACCCCAAATGAAGGATCGAATTCCAACGGGGTAGCAATAGTAGCCTCTCCTCCTGATTCATTGATCACTGCAGTACCTACAAAGCGTATCTCGGTAGGTAAAGCACTCAATAACTCATTAATATTTGAATTCGTGTTATCAAAAGTAAATGACCCTTCAATATTGGATCCATCCGGACTTGGATCTATGGTGAACTTAATAAGTTGAGTCTCATTCAAATCAATTCCATTTGCCTGAATTGATCCGTAAGGATCTCCGGCCTGAACCTGAGTCTCAGCACTTGTTCCTGTCAAATAAATCTCCTCTCTGGGGCTTACCCCGAGAATTGCCCCATAAATAGTAGTAGGAACCCCTATGTTCGATACATAATTAATGGAAAGGCTTGCTCCTACCAGCTCAATTCCGTCAATTTCTTCAGAGATATCTGCCAAATCATCAATTTCTGTGAGCGACACTTCAGTTTCATTGAAGAGGTCGACCACGTCAACTCCATTTGCAGCATCATCGTCTCCCAGCAATACCGTTTGTGAAGCTATCTCTCCAAAAGCCTCTGCTATGGTTAAATTGGTAATCTCAACTCTTGAGTTAATCTCATCGGTTTCATTAATCACCCTGGTTTGATCACCAGGCGCAGCTTCCTGTGTATTTTCTGTTAACGAGCGAATCGTATAATTTACTTCATTGTTGGCCGCATAGATACGATACCCCGTCAGATCTACATTCTGCGCAATGGAAGTACTCGACCTTAGGATTCTTGAACCCCCCGTATACGAAATCACTAAAGAATCAGCTTCAGCAAAAGGAGCACTTCTAATACCCGGGAAAGAAATAACCAGCTCTTCAAGCGTCAAATCGATCCCGTTAACAATCGGATCGATCGTTAATGAACCCGACCCTAACTCTGCATAATGAGCAGGACTGGTGAACTCGAATTCAGTAGACTCAAATACAGTCACATTATTTGTTGTGAACTCAATAGCAGTAACTGCTGCTTCTACCTCTGAAGCAATAAGGTTAACTCCATCAATACTGTTAACCAACAGGTCACCTGGTTCTGCCTGGGTATTCTGCGCAATCCAGGACACATCCAAATCAACATTAAGATCAAATAATTGGTCTCCTTCATCAAATGGAATCTGGCCCTGCCCCGTAGTATTGTGATCCAGGTTGTTGATTGTTGTTGATCCAACTACTGTGTTTGATGACCTTAAATCAATATCTACAGTCGTAACATTGAAACCCAGGTTGTTGGTAACCGTTAGCTCCAGCGCTCCGCTTCTAATGGTAGCACTTACAAAGAAATCGGTGTTGTCGCCAACAGCGATATTAATAGGAGAAGCCGTATTTCCAGCTGGCAATGGGGTACCGGAAGGGAAAAGGGCAGGATTCAATCCTGTTATTTCCTGGAAACTTGCCGATCCCAGGTCTCCTGAGCCTGAAGAGAAACTACCTAACTCAATTTCTCCAACCGCGGAACTAAAGTCTGTAGGGTCGATAGAAATTTCAGGAATAGCGTCATTTAGATCTCCAAAATCGAATTCCTCGTCTCTGATAATTGAAACCAGGCCTGCATCGTCTCCATCCGGAGTGATTGAAAACAAGGAATCGAAATCTGTGCTGGTGGTATCCAATAATGCTTCCGGAGTACTGGCGCTATCACCTAAAAACTGATAAGTCTTATTAAAAAGTAACGGACTTTCAATCTTATGGGAGGTTGTGAAATTTGGTTCTTTAGGAAGCTCACACCCAAAAAGAATGAAACCACCAACCAACCAAATTGTTAACAGCTTGAAATTACGCATCTGTTATTATTTAGGAGTTGTTGTTTACTTAAAAAAAGGAAAAAAAT
>JAKSCW010000100.1 GCA_022360375.1 Balneolales bacterium | reverse complement strand
GATTTTGAATATTTTCATCTCAGAGGGTGCTGCTGGAGCCTTTGTTCGAATCTGGTTTGAACCGGATTCCCAAAACCTGCCCGTTAGAACTGTTAGTTATTGTTTTACCTTTTATCTGAGCCAGTAAACTATGAATCAGGTTTGAACTGAGTCCGTTTTCGGAGTCTATGTTTCTAAATACATTCTTCAATTCATCAGAACCAGAATCCATCGAGAAGTGAAGTTCCCCGTTTTGGGAAGTAAGAGCCAGGGTAATATCTGCAGAATGAATTTTCGTGCCGGTATTTCCTTCAGCCAACAGGCAGTATTCATTAATCAATAAACCAAGCGGAATGGCATGGTTGATATTAAATACAAAATCGGTGTTTGACTCTGATACAGATACCGATTGGATATACCCGTACCTGGATTGGAGATGAGCCCCCATGTTTTTAAGGAAGCCGTCTACTTCAATGTTTGAAAAAGAATCCGATTGATAGAGTAGCTCGTGTACTACCGCCATGGATTTGATACGGTGTAAACTGTCTTGCAAGGCGGTTTCTTTATTCGTTCCGATCATATTTTGTAATTCCAGCAATCCCGAAATCACAGCCATATTGTTTTTTACCCGGTGGTGAATTTCCATCAGCAGGGTATCCTTTTCTTCTACCGTTCTTGAAAGCTGGAATTGTTCATTCTTGAGTTCCGTGATATCAATGTTGTGCATGTGGAACCCTTGCTCTTCAGATAAAAAATGAATGGCCTGTTGATAGAATTTTCCATCTACTTCCACCTCCAGGAATACTGAGTTTTCTCCATCCCGAATCAGTTTGGGCATTAAAGGGCGCAGTTTATCAAAGAAAGGATGCGAAATCCCTCGTTCCTTCAAATCGGGAAAAATATCTGTTGTTGCTTTATTAAGAAATTCAACGCTTCCATCTACGTTCACATTCAGCACCGGAAATTTATTCAGTTCAGGAAACTTGGCAAGGTAATCCCTTTCCTTCAGTAAGGCGTACGTACGGGCTCGTTGAATCATAACCCGGCTTATATAAATCACTCCGATGATGAGAACAACCAACCCGGACAATACAGTGAGCCACATAGAACAGTGACGAACCAGCACCAGCAGGTTTGAGTTATGAAGAATTAACTCCCGGACGCCACTATGAATATCCGCAGTGAGTGTTTCTATTTGTTCCAACTCAACCGGGGTGATACTCAGTTCTTCCCTTTCAGAATGTACCAGGGGATTGAGCAGTGCTTTACTTTGATTGCTGAGCGACAGGGTTTCCTCCCAGCTTTGCTTTGCATTGATTACGGTTTCATTGAAATCGAAATAGGAAAAGATGACAATAAACCCACCCACCTCGTTGGGGTGAATGCTATCCAATGCCAGGTTATTCACGAATACTTCGGGATCTGGCCGGCCACTGATGATTTCACTGATTAAGAGGGAATTTGCTTCCAGTTTCTGTTCCAGGTAGGAGAGTTGATATGAATCCTCCATAGTGTTGTTTTCCACGTAATGGAGTGTTTCACTCACATATTCCGTATGTATTTCTTCCCATTGTGTGAATAAGGCATCCAGTTTGCCAAGAGCGGTAAGCATATGTACAGAGTAGGTAGTAAAGACAATGAGCAGACTGGCAGTAAGCGTAAATGTGATTACAGCAATTAAGTGGCGCGGTATATTTTTCATTGAAAATTCTGACCCGTATCGGATAAATTACCTCTCAGGTAGTGTATTAACACGAACCTGTTTGACCCGGTTTCAATACCTTTACCCATAAATACAGTTTTAAGTAAGTATCGTTTCGAAAAGCAGAATATTAAATGATGACTACCACTTTTATTTCAAGTTTTTACAGGTGGTGTTACAGCATCTTATGAAACTTTTTTCCTGGCACTTTTGAACAACCCCGACCTACCTCGGGACAGGCCTCAGTTCCCGGAAGAAATGAAAAAGCACTTTTTATTCGACGGATTTTAATAATCCAGCAACTTTTTTCCGGCATTCCCCGTAGGGATTTTCCATACAAATTTCTTACCAAATAAGGAGAACACCATGAAAAAAGGAACAGGTATCGCAATCGGCATTGCTATAGGAACAGCGATTGGGGTAGCCACAAACAGTTTAGGAGTATGGATTGCCCTTGGTGTTATTTTAGGTGCGTTAATTGAAAACGGGGACTTTGATAACTGGTGGGAATGGGGACGTGAATCTGACGATTAATCACTGAACAGTTTAAAATTCTTTCTTTTTCTACCCTGAACTCACTCCTGTCATCCTGAGGCTACTACCGAAGGATTCAACCGGGTTTTTATTCGTACTTTTGCCTTGATGCAAAAGTACATAGAACCCGTTATTAGATTTTTCTTGCCCAAAAAAACGGATAAAAAAGAGAACGTTGTTTGTTCTAAGCCCCCCTAAGCTCATCCAAATTGTTCGACTAAGCTAAATCCTCCCCTCCTGGATTAAGAGGGGATAGAGGGGAGGTTCTTTAGGTAACAAAAGAATGCGCTTGCTTGCACCAGGTTGAGAATTCGTCATTGCGAGGATACCGATTCATCGGGAGACGAAGCAATCTCAGGCTAGAAGGCTTTTACTGAAAGATTGCTTCTCCCGACCTTCGCCGGGATCGCAATGACGTAGATTAAAATAAAACAACGTCGTCATTCCCACGAAGGTGGGAATCCGGGTCAAAGAAAAAGTTTCTGGCGTAAATCCGGATCCCTGCTTTCGCAGGGGCTGCAAATCCCATATTCCCTCCGTGTTTAAGTTGAGTCTAGGATAGACTACTAGCGGGAGAGGGGAATGTTTCGGGTTATATGGCACAAGCGGACGCTTGCGCTAGATTTGAGAACGTTATTTGTTCTAACCTCCCCTAAACTCATCCAAATTGTTCGGCCAAGCTAAATCCTCCCCTCCTGGATTAGGAGGGGATAGAGGGGAGGTTCTTTAGGTAACAAAAGAATGCGCTTGCTTGCACCAGGTTGAGAATTCGTCATTGCGAGGAT
>JAKSCW010000108.1 GCA_022360375.1 Balneolales bacterium | reverse complement strand
GGTTCGATTGATAATTTCGATCCCCGTTATTCCAATTTGCATTGGCTAAATAATGATACAATCCTGCTTACCGTTTTCGATAGGATAAGATCAATTGGGATAGCAGTTTCGCTGGAGTAAAAAGCACAGATCTAGTTACTTACTACTTTATTTTTTCAGGATATCCTAAAAAACTTCTTTCGCTACTTCATACACCGATAAAGATTTCCCCATTGAATAGTAGTGTAACGTAGGTACTCCAAAATCTACCAGTTCTTTAGACTGTTGGATGCACCATTCAATTCCTACCTGGCGGGCAGCATCGTTGTCTTTACACTTCTCGAGTTCACTGGTCAGAGCTTCAGGAATATCAATATGGAACAAATCCGGGAGTAACGTAATCTGACGTAACGTAGTAATCGGCTTTACGCCCGGCACAATCGGAACTTTGATTCCCACATTTCGACAAGCCTTCACAAAATCGAAATACTTTTGGTTATCAAAAAACATTTGGGTTACGATGTAATCCGCTCCCCCATCTACTTTCATTTTCAGATAACGTAAATCGGTTTCCATATTAGGAGCCGTTGTGTGTTTTTCCGGATAGCCGGCAACTCCAATACAAAAACTCGAAGGCTGGGCGTTTTCGATTTCATCATCCAGGTAAATACCGCTGTTCAAATTTACCACCTGCTCCAGCAATTCGGATGCATAGGCATGCCCATCGGGTTCCGGGACAAATTCCCGGTCCGGTTTTCGAACATCTCCCTGGAGTACAAGTACATTATCAATTCCCAGAAAATTGAGATCGATGAGTGCATTTTCAGTTTCCTCTTTGCTAAATCCTCCACAAATAATATGGGGTACCGCATCCACATTGTAATGGTTTTGAATGGCCGCACACATCCCTACCGTTCCAGGGCGCTTTTTTACCGACTTTCTTTCCAAAAGCCCGTTTGGAAGCTTTTTATACACGTATTCTTCCCGGTGGTAGGTCACATCAATAAACGGGGGCTTAAACTCCATCAGCGGATCGATATGATCGAACAACGTTCGGATGTTTTGTCCCTTTAGAGGAGGTAATACTTCAAATGTAAACAGAGTCTTACCGTTTGCCTGATTAAAATAGTCCGTTACTTTCATTCTATAGATGATATCTTTTTAAGTCATCCTGAAGCTTCTGCTGAAGGATCGCCGGTTCTTCGCTCCCGCTCAGAATGAATTTCAAATTTCTTTTCTTAATTCTCATATTCCTGATTCTCTGCGTTCTTTGCGCCTTTGCGGTTAGTTCTCCGGGTTATAGGCGAGGTTCGGTGCGAGCCATTTTTCAATTTCTTCAATTGGCTTCCCTTTCCGTTCGGCATAGTTGACAATTTGATCCTTTTGAATTTTCCCCACCCCAAAATACCTCGATTGAGGATGCGAGAAGTAGAACCCACTTACCGAGCTGGCCGGGTACATTGCAAAGGATTCCGTAAGTGAAATTCCGGTATTCTTTTCCACTTCCAGCAAATTAAAAAGAGTTTGTTTCTCTGTATGATCGGGACACGCCGGATAGCCTGGTGCGGGGCGAATTCCTGTATATTTTTCGGCAATGAGTTCCATGTTGTTAAACGTTTCTTCCGGTGAATACCCCCAGAAATCCGTTCTTATTTTGTAATGCATATATTCGGCATGGGCTTCCGCTAATCGGTCAGCCAGTGCTTTTACCATGATGGATTTGTAATCATCGTGTTCGGCTTCATAGTGCTGAATCAATGTTTCGATACCCAATCCTGCAGTAACTGCGAACATGCCGATGTAATCTTCTTTACCCGAATCCCAGGGAGCAATATAATCGGCAAGACTTGAGTTGGGTTGCCCTGCCCGCTTCTCTCCCTGCTGGCGAAGAAAATGAAACTTTGCTTTCTGAATAGTCCGTGCTTCATCTTCAAACACAATCACATCATCACCAAAGGAGTTAGCAGGGAATAAACCAACCACTGATTTTGCCTGTAATAATTCATGCCCGATGATTTCATCCAACATGTCCTGAGCATCGTTATAAAGTTCGGTAGCTTGTTTACCAACTGTTTTGTCTTCCAGAATAGCCGG
>JAKSCW010000574.1 GCA_022360375.1 Balneolales bacterium | reverse complement strand
TGACCTGGTAGGGGCCGCCGGACTTATAGGGATGGGGATTAACGATTTGAGCATGTCTCCTTTACATATCCCAAAAGTTAAACGCTTGCTGTCATCTTACTCTCAGGATGTATTCGAATCCTTTTCAAAAAAGACATTGAATGCCTCCAGTTCCATGGAAGTGAAAACGCTTTTTGAGGAGTTTTTTAACTAGTTGTTCTATCTAACTTATTTAGAAAGAAAGCTTTTTCACAAAATTTGATTATGGGGAAAACGGTTCCACAATTCAAAAAAAAAGGTTAAAAAAGAAGAAGCCTAAATAATTAATGTAATTATTATTGAATAACAATTTCTTTACGTAGAATTTTTGTTTTTTATTTAAAAATACAGGTAAATTTCCGTTTCATCATTAAACTACATCTTTACATACGATGCTTAACAAGAAATTCACTCCAAAAAGAACTGTTTGTAAGGTTACTTTTTCTGTTCCGTCAGAAATCGTAGAAAAAGAAGTTGCTTTAGTAGGAGACTTCAACGATTGGGATACTACTTCTATCAAACTTGAGAAAAAGAATGGAGTATATTCTACCGAAGTGCGCTTAAAGCCGGAAACGGAATACAAATTCAAATACCTGATTGACGGTGAAACCTGGGAAAATGACTATCAGGCTGATGCCTATGTTCCAAACGAATTTGGAACAGAAGATTCAGTTGTAATGGTAGGAAAATAAATCACTTTGTTCGATACAAAGCTTTACGAAAATGAATTGGCAACCTCATGGTTAGGTCAAAATTTATGCTACGTTCCAGAGCTTGAATCGACAAATACTTTTGCCAAGAAAATGAGCCGTGCAGAATCTCTGCATGGCTCGTTGATTTTGGCAGATCATCAACGTAAAGGCAGGGGGCAATACGAAAGGAATTGGGAGGCTGAACCAGGAAAAAATCTCACATTTAGTTTGATTTTTGAGCCCGCTACCAGTGACAGACTTACCATTCTTACCCTGGCTTGTGCATTTGCAATCTCAGAAGTGTGCGAGGATTTAACGCAGGAAATATTCCAACTTAAATGGCCTAACGATCTTCTGGTTAAGGGTAAAAAGATAGGTGGTTTATTAACCGAAGCTATCTTCAATGGATCTGATTTAGAACGGGTAGTAATAGGAATTGGACTAAATGTAAATCAGAAATTATTCAGCCAGGATATTGAAAAAGAGGCAATCTCATTAGCTTTTATAAAAAATGAGTATTTATGCAGAGAGACGGTACTTACACGGATACTCACAAAAATAGAATATTACTACCGCCTTTGGGACCGCTATGATATTGAACTTCTTAAATCAATCAACAAAAAAATGATTGGGTATGGAGATTGGGCATCTTTAACGGTAAATGGAGAAAGTAAGGAGGGAGAATTCAAGTTTTTAGGAGTTAATGAGAAGGGGTGCCTGGTTGTATTGAATAAAGAATTGGAAGTGAATACTTTTTCGTATGAACAAGTTCGCGTCCACTTCGATTCTTGAAGCCACCCAGCAACGTTTAGATACCAGCCGTTTATCCAGTTCAAAAATTGTTTTGGGGGTAAGTGGTGGTCCGGATTCCATGGCGTTGCTTTATCTGTTTCATAAGCTCGGGGTTCACACTTTTGCAGTGCATATAAACTATGGGTTGCGTGGAAACCAATCCGATGCAGATCAGGAACTTGTAGAAGGAATGTGCTCTGTATGGGGGATTGAAGCTTGTACAGTAAGGTTGGATGGAAAGCCGGAATCGGGGAATTTTCAGCAATGGGCCCGGGAGCGACGCTACCAAATCTTTAACGACTTTAAGAGAGAATTGAAAGCAGACGCTATTGCTACGGCGCACAACAGGGACGACCAAGTTGAAACTGTTTTCCAGAAAATAATGAGAGGCTCAAATCCTGCTACCTGGAAAGGAATGCGTGTTTGGGATGGAGTGTTTTTACGCCCGCTTCTTCCACTAAGTAAACAGCAAATCCTTGAATTTTGTGAAAATGAAGCGGTTCCGTTTCATATAGACGAAAGTAACCTGGAATCGAAATACGCCCGGAATTTCCTTCGAAATGAACTGGCCGAACAAATGAATGTCCTTTTTCCGGGATGGAAAGAGAATATTCTTGCACTGCAGGATTATGCCTCGTTTTTTGACGAAGCGGTCGATTTATTGTATAACGGGGTAGTTTCCGATTCAGGGATTTCCATTTCAAAATTCGAAAACCTCTCTGGTGCATTCCAACATGTTGTTCTGAAAAAATTTATACAGGACTCGACTTCCGCAACAATCAGCCGCGGACTACTAAAAGAGCTGGTTTTTTTTACTACACTTCAAACAGGAAAAAGAATAACAATTGACGAAGAATACTTCCTGCTGAAAGGAAGAAATGAAATCGTACTTGAACCAAAAAAGAAATCAGTTTTTAACCCGGTTAGCATTTCAAAAAAAAATCTTCAATCCGAATTGCAGATGGAAGGATTCGTATTCGAACGGAAAGAGCCCGGTGATTTTTCGGGAGACCACATTCAACTTGATGAAGAAAGGTTAAATTGGCCCCTCACATTAAGGGCATGGAAGCAAGGAGATCGATTTCAACCCCTGGGAATGTCTGGTACCCAAAAAGTTTCCGATCACCTGACCAATAAAAAGATTCCTGCAAAAAATAAACAACAGGCTTTGATATTGTGTGGCGCGGATGGTACTATTTGTGCTTTAATCTACCCCGGGGGTGATCCAAATGTGGGTGCCATCTCCGAATTAGTGAAAATCACCCCCAAAACTCAAAAAGTTCTCAGCATTTCATTGAAGGAGTAAATATGAGCTACTACTTACCAGAGTCGGTTGAATGCAACGGCGAGATTTTTAAAATATTTATAACTAAAGAGCAGATTGATGCGCGACTCTCTTTGTTAGGCGAAGAATTAGATCGGGACTATGAAGGCAAAAATCCGATTTTTATAGGTGTACTGAATGGCTCATTTATATTTCTTGCCGATTTAATGCGGAATGTTTCTATTCCTTGTGAAGTAGACTTTATGAAGCTAAGCAGTTATGGTGATGAAAAAGTTTCTTCCGGAAACGTAACAGAGTTGAAACATATCGATGCCAAAATTAAAGATCGTCATATCATATTGGTAGAGGATATCATCGACACAGGTTTGTCTATGAATTATATGCTGAAGAAGATGGATGAACTGGAACCTGCTTCTGTGAAAGTTGTGACATTGCTCCATAAAAAGGAGGCAACCCGCCACGATGTAACCATAGATTATGTAGGCTTTGAAATTCCCACAAAATTCGTGCTTGGTTATGGATTGGATTATGCGCAAGAGGGAAGAAACCTGGCACAAATTTACGTGATTGAAGAACACACGTAAACTTTCCGAAACGCAGCGTTGCTTAGACCTGAGAACCGCCGTATATTTGTTGCCCTTTCCGGAGAGGTGGCTGAGTGGCTGAAAGCGCTCCCCTGCTAAGGGAGTTTAGGTAGAAATACTTAACGAGGGTTCGAATCCCTCCCTCTCCGCGAGCCAATGTAAAGTGATCCCGCATGCAACGTTGTATGCGGGATTTTTTATATCTGTTCTGAGATACCTATAGCCCACGAGTCTTCTTTTTTGAGAAGATTCCGCAGGGCATGCCTGATCATCCATATTCTTTGTTTTGTGGCTGCCTGAATCCAATCTTCAATGACCGATTTGGCTATTCCGGGATTATCTTTCAGGATATCATTCAAACAATTAGCCACTGACTTCTGAACGTATTTCGAAGTGTCATCTTTTAGATTTTCCAGAATGGGCAGTAAGGGAGTTGGGTTATCAATAAATGGTTGAAGTTTTGGTGCCCAGGGGAGTCGTGGTCTGCCTCCTTCACTGGAAAGCCTGCGAACATGCGTATTGGTACTTTTTGACCATTCAAGCAGTACGTTCATTGTTCTTTCCGGATACTGCTGAATGAAAGGTCGAATCGTGTATTCTCCGGTATTTCGTTTGGTGATTTCTTCAATAGCATGCATGGAGAGATCAAAGTCTTCCAAACCGTATTTTTCAACGATCTTGGCAATGGGCATTACCCAATAGTATTCCTTAAACATGCCGGTTTCTTTGACGTTCTCGGGCCCAAGAATTTGAAGTAAAATTTCAATATTCGGGCTGTAATCGGAGCCGAGAGTTTGAAATAATTCATCAGCAATCACTTCAACTCGGTCTTTAAGCTCTAAAGGGGTAACTTTTGAATCCACTTGTTGAATAAACCCGGTTGCATCGAACTCAGGGTGAACAACTCCGATTTTCTCAGAAAGCAGGCGGGCTAAGTCGGCATCAAACCAAAGTTTTAATTGTTTATACGCCATTATTCTCCCATTAGCGTTACAACAATTCTTCTCGAACCCCCACGGTTCCGATGCTCGCACAAATAAATGCCTTGCCAGGTTCCAAGGTTAAAAGCTCCATTGGTAACCGGGATAGAAACCGAAGAACCCAAAAGAGAACTCTTGATGTGGGACGTCATATCGTCAGTTCCTTCAAGCGTATGTTTGTATAAGCTAATGTCTTCAGGAACCGCTCTGTTAAAGTGAGTTTCAAAATCATCGCGCACGGTAGGATCAGCATTTTCATTAATCGTTAAGCTGGCACTGGTATGCTGAATGAATACATGTGCAATACCTGTTTTGATTTCTTTGATTTCAGGTATCTGACTTAGTACTTCGCGCGTAATCAGATGAAAGCCTCTGGGCTTTGGTTTTAGGAACAATTCTTTTTGAAAAGCTTTCATTAGTAAGTTTTTTAGTAAGAATAAAAAACAAGGCGCTTAAAAGCGCCTTTTATGGATCAGTTAACAGCTTCCAGGCTATCGATAAGAGGTTGTATACCCATATCGTACATGGCTTGCATCATTATATTTACTTCGGTACTTGTAGTTTCCGGACTGCCGCCAGCGATTGGAGGAGCAGGATCATATTCCATATCCAGCATAACACCCTGAGCATATTCTTCTCCAAAGATTTCAATCAAAATAGCTAAAGACATATCCATGCCAGCAGTTACTCCGGCAGAAGTCCAGTATTTTCCATCGCGGGTAAAACGTTCATTTGCTGGAATAGCCCCATATTTTGTCAAGAATTCCTCTTCTCTGTACCAGTTGGTTGAAGCTCTTTTGCCTTCCAATAAGCCTGTTGCGCCAAGAATCCAACCGCCAGTACAAACTGCGGCAGTAAATATTGCAGATTCATCAATTTTTCGAATCCATGCATGTAATTCATCGTCATATGCTGCCTCTATGGTTCCTCTGAAACCGCCAGGAATTACCAAAATATCAAGTTGATCGATGTCGTCAACCGTTGCATCGGGCACCATTTCTACTCCCATCACGGTTTTGATATTTCCTGGTTCAACGGATATAAGCTTTGTTGATGCACCCATTGTTTGCCCAAGTACATAGCGTGGCCCCATCACATCGAGATCATTTACGCCGTCATAAACCAAGATGCCGATGGATTTGATATCGTAGTTTGGTTTTCCGAGCATAGTTTCCATCACAGCATCATGGGTCTCCGGAGTCATATTCTCAAGTTGTTCCATCATATCTTGAGTTTCAGTTTCAGCTGAAGCTTCTTCTTTTTGCTGAGAACAAGCCAGTATCGTAAGGAACAGAACTAATACAGTTAATTTTTTCATAATGTTGAAAGATTAAAGGGAGTACATAGATAATCCCGCATATTAAAATTTAGTTTTCAGGGTGATACCCAATGTGCGTGGAGCAGATGCCAATGCTCTTATATTTCCACCGCCCGAGTCGGGGCTTCCGTAAACAAGAAAACGCTCGTCAGCTAGATTTTGAATCCATAAGTGGGCTTCAAATACGTCAGTTTGATATCCGAACCGGAAATTTACCAGCGCATATGCATCCTGATCTATTGTGTTCTGGATATCTGTAAAATAACTTCCAACTCCGCGAATTTCTGCTCGATAGAACAAAGAGCTCGCATTCTTTATAGGTTGAAGGTATTGTGCGGCTAGCAAAGAAGTAAATTCAGGAGCATTGGATAATCGGTTTCCACTAATATCCTGAGGATTTGTGGTGCCAAGTACAAAGTCTCTGTATTCCGTTAAGTTCAATCCGACTGAAGCATCCAATTGTAAATTCCGAACCGGTATAATGGAAGATTCTAATTCTGCACCATATGAAACAGCGTCTCCCACGTTTCCACGGGCAAAGGTGATTGGAGCGACTTCGCTGAAAAACTGTAAATCAGTCCAGTTTATAAAAAATAAATTCATAGCGATATAGCCAGATTGATTCAGGAGTGAAGATTTAACTCCAAGC
>JAKSCW010000407.1 GCA_022360375.1 Balneolales bacterium | reverse complement strand
TATGGGCGGTGCGAAAGGTGGTTCCAATTTCGATCCCAAGGGGAAAAGTGATGAAGAAATCTTTCGGTTCTGCCAGAGTTTAATGACGGAACTACATCGACATATTGGAAATGATCGCGATGTTCCAGCCGGGGATATCGGAGTTGGTAAACAAGAGATTAGTTACTTATTTGGAAGTTATAAGAAAATGTATAACAAGTTTGTGGGTACTATAACCGGGAAGGGGATCAGCTTTGGGGGTAGCTTGATTCGAACTGAAGCTACCGGGTATGGATTGATTTATTTTGCGCTGAACATGCTGAAAGCCAATAATCAATCTATGGAAGGTAAAACCACACTTATTTCCGGAAGTGGAAATGTGTCTATTTACGCCGCGGAAAAAGCGTTACAAAGTGGAGCAAAAGTAGTGACCATGTCCGATTCGGGCGGAACTATGTATGATCCTGATGGGATTGATTTCGAGAAACTGGAGTATATCAAAGATTTGAAAGAAGTGCGCCGGGGTCGTATCAAAGAATACGCTGAGACATACGGATGCCAGTATTTTGAAGGTAAAACCCCATGGCATATTCCCTGCGATTTGGCGCTTCCTTGCGCTACTCAAAATGAATTGAACGAGGAAGACGCGAAGCTTTTGGTAAAAAATGGCGTGCAGCTGGTAGCAGAAGGAGCGAATATGCCATCCACTAACGAAGCGGTAGCGGTCTTCAGAAACTCCGGCACATTATATGCGCCTGGAAAAGCTTCTAATGCGGGTGGGGTGGCTGTCTCCGGTTTGGAGATTTCTCAGAATGCTCTTCACTTAAACTGGTCGGCAGAAGAAGTGGATTCGCGTTTACAAAATATCATGAAAAGTATTCACGACAAATGCATTAAATATGGAAATGGTGCAAACGGAGTGACTGATTATTCAAAGGGTGCGAATATTGCCGGGTTTATAAAACTGGCAGATGCTACTCTTGCATATGGGCCTGTTTAGGTTGAATTCAAAAAGAGTTCATAAACAAAGCCTGCGTTTAAGGCTGTATCGTAATAATAACCAACCAACTTAAGTTAAACTCTATGAAGAAGATAAAAGCTATGCTACCATTTCTCTTGGTAGTCGGGGTATCACTATCTGTTATTGCCCAAAATGTGATGACGCCCATGCATGTCGCAAAAACCAAACAAGTAGGATCGGTCTATCTTTCTGAAGATGGCCGGCATGCAGCCTACACATTAATTGTGCCAGCTGATCCATTCAAAGAAAATGTACCTGCATCTTCTCATTTGTATCTTTTAGATCTTGAAACAATGCAGAGTATACCTTTTGTTACCGGGGTAAGTGTTGCTGGTGTGGCTTTTCGTCCGGGGCACAATACAATTACTTTCCTGGCCCGGAAAGATGGTGATGCTACCCGTTCCATCTATGAAATTTCACTTGACGGTGGTGAAGCTCAAAAATTATATGCCTTCGATCATAACATCGGTTCCTATTCCTGGGGAAGTGATGGAAGCCACATCGTGTTCACCTCCCTGGAACCAGCAGAAAAAAGCGATTCCCCTCTTCCATATCAGCCGGAAATCTATGAAGAAGGGTTGCGCAATACATGGGCGTTTATGCATAATGTAGATAAAGAAGGGCATGTTCCTCATCGTATTGAGATAGAAGGGAGTTTTTCCCAGGCATACTGGAGCCCGGATATGGAAAAATTGGTGGTCGCTCTTTCGCCTACTTCATTGGTGGATGATACCTTTATGGCGCAGGAGATTTTTGTAGTAGATCATGAAACCCGGGAGGTTTTGGCTCAGATAGATCATGCTGGTAAACTTGGTGCTATTTCCTGGAGCCCTGATAGTAAACACCTGGCGATGATTTCTGCAGCGCACCTCAACGATCCAATTGATGGCCGGCTCAAAATTGTGGATGCTTCTAATGGTGAAGTTACCGCTCTTGTTACAGATTATGAGGGCAAATTTGAACAGTTAAAATGGAGAGATAACAACTCGCTATACTATCTGGCAAGCAAAGGAGTATGGTCAGAGTTGGGTACAATCAGAGCGGATGGTACGAACATGGATAGTATGATTCCAACCGGTGGAACCATGATGAATGCCTTTGTTGAAGCCAATGGTATGTTCCTGTTTGATGCAGAGAATGCCATGCATCCGGATGAAGTATACATGAAAGGGCGCAGAGACCGTGAAATTTCTCGTGTTACGAACAGCAACCCCTGGTTAGATGAGCTTGAATTAGGCCGGCAGGAAGTAATTACCTACACCACCAATGATGGAATGGAAGTCGAGGGGATTTTGATGTATCCAGTTGGCTACGAAGAAGGAACCCGCTACCCATTGATCAATGTAATTCATGGTGGCCCGGAAGCACACTACGATAATGGCTGGTTAACTTCTTATTCGATGGCCGGGCAAGTAGGTGCTGGCGATGGCTTCGCTGTATTCTATCCAAACTATCGGGGCTCAACTGGCCGCGGGCTTGAATTCGCAATGAGCAGCCAGGGTGACTTAGGTGGCGCTGAATTCGATGATATAGTAGAAGGAGTGGATCATTTGATTGAGCTTGGAATTGCAGATGAAGACAAAGTCGGGGTAACGGGTGGTTCTTATGGCGGATACGCTACGGCCTGGATGAGCACCCGATATAGCGATCGTTTTGCTGCAGGTGTGATGTTCGTGGGCATCAGTAACAATATCTCGAAGTGGGGAACCAGCGATATTCCTGAAGAATTGTACCATGTGCATTCCCGAAAGCGCATTTGGGATGACTATCAATTGTACCTGGAAAACAGCCCGATTTACTACGCAGATCAGGCAGAAACTCCATTATTAATCATGCACGGAAAAGAGGACACCCGTGTTCATCCGGGGCAATCTTTTGAGTTATACCGACATATCAAAACCAGAACGGATACCCCGGTTCGGTTGGTATTATATCCCGGAGAAGGTCATGGAAACCGTCGGGCAACCGCTCAGTTCGATTACAACCTGCGTGCTATGCGCTGGTTTAATGAATACCTGAAAGGAGATGCGGAGCGGCCGGATCGGGAATTGGATATTCCTGAAATAGCGATCGAAAACTAAGATCTGAAAAGGCGCTTTTTTAAGCGCCTTTTTTTATTCATCAGTCAGGGTATCAGCAGGATTCATCAATCCGGCTTTAATTGTTTGAAACGAAATAGTTCCTAACGAAATAATTGAAGTAATTGCTGCCGCAGCCACAAAATGGGTAGCATTAACAGAAATGTGAAAAGCAAAATTCTCGAGCCATTGCTGCATAACCAGGTAAGCCACGGGGGTGGCAAGTAATATTCCAAATGCTACAAGTTTCAGAAAATCTTTAGCAAAAAGAGTCGATATTTGTGCCACTGAGGCTCCCAATACTTTGCGAATACCTACTTCTTTAATTCTTGCCGATACAGAAAGTGTTACTAAACCAAACAGGCCCAAACTAGCAATAATGATTGCGAAGAGAGAGGAGTAATTAACAATATTTGCCCACCTTTCATCTTCCTGATATACCACATATAAATCTTCCTCCAAAAAAGAGTACGCAAAAGGAACATCAGGAACTAACAGCTCCCATTGTTTTTCTATCAGAGCTACTGTTTCCTGTATGTTATCGGGCTGAATTCTGATCATGAGGGTACCATGTTGCCAGGCCGGGTTCATAGTTAACATAGCGGGAGTTATTTCCTGATACATGGCTGCAAAAATGTGATCCTTAACCACACCGATGATTATCGCTCCTCCATGCGGATCTTCTCCCTCTGTAAGCCCGGGGATGATGCTACCTATGGGGTTCGTCATTTCAAAACGGTCGATAAAAGTCTCATTTACTATTACAGCTTGAAGAGTATCACTTGCCAGATTCGGGTTAAAATTTCTGCCCTCTGTAATGTCCATTCCCATAAAATCCACATAATTACTTTCCACTGTGAAAACATTAATCATTTTCAGTTCTCCATTGTGCTCAACGCCATACCCAAAAGAACCTTCAAAGCCCATAGTAGTACCCGTAGCAGAGATGTCAACAATATT
>JAKSCW010000406.1 GCA_022360375.1 Balneolales bacterium | reverse complement strand
TTTGTAATATTGATTTCATTCGAAAATCCACGCATTGTATATCCGAGTTGGAGTTCAGACGAAACGAATTGAACCAAATCGTATTCAGCAAATCCATAGATGCTAAACCCTGTTTTGAAGTGGGTATCAAAAAAATCGTTTTCAGTATTGACCAGATTTGTGGATTGAACCCCAATTTTTACACCATAGTCAGAAAACTGTGAATGTACTGATGTAGAAAAAATTGAGAAAACAAAGATCAGAGTGATGTCACGTATAAAATTTTTCATTTTGCTATTATTGAATTAGCGATAAGTGACCATATCATAAGTATATCAAAAATGAAAGGAAGTAGCAGAATTTGTTCCTGCCAATTTTAGGGCTTGGCCCAATATTTGTCAAAGAACGTACGAAGTGTTGAACGCCCTTCGGGGAAAGGTTAACTTCACCATTAAAATTAAATCAGACTCCAAGCGAGCATATGTTAGATAAAGTAGGAAAGCTGATCACCAAGGTGTTCGGTTCCAAAAGCGAGAAAGACATTAAAGCCATTATGCCCATTGTGGAAAAAATTAAAGCATTGGGCCCCGAGATGGAGCAATTAAGCGATCGCCAGCTTCAGGAGAAAACGGAAGGTTTCAAAAAGCAAATCCAGGATGCAACCGATGAAGTACGTGAAGAAATTGCAAATATAAAGAAGCAGCTTGATAACATAGAAGAACTTGAACCGGGAGAAAACCGCAGACTGTCAGAGCAACTTGATAAGCTGGAACAACAGGAACTGGATATTATTGAGGACGTACTCAATGACATAATGCCCGAAGCGTACGCTGTGTTGAAAGATACTTGCCGTCGATTTGTCGGGAAAAGCTGGAAAGTAGCTGGGGATGAAATTATCTGGAATATGATTCCTTACGATGTACAGTTGGTTGGAGCCATTGTACTTCACCAGGGGAAAGTAGCAGAGATGAGAACCGGGGAAGGAAAAACCTTAGTGGCTACCTTCCCGGCATTTCTTAACGCACTTGCAGGGAAAGGGGTGCACGTAATTACCGTGAACGATTATCTTGCCAAACGGGATGCCGAATGGAATGAGCCAATTTTCAATTTTCACGGATTGAACGTGGCTTGTATTGATAATTTCCAGCCAAATACCGAACAACGTCGGGAAGCATATCGTGCGGACATCACTTATGGAACCAACAACGAATTTGGCTTCGATTATCTCCGCGACAATATGGTGATTGGCAAAGAGCAGTTGGTTCAGCGTGAGCATCACTACACCATTATTGATGAGGTGGATTCTATTTTGATTGATGAAGCACGTACCCCGCTTATCATTTCGGGCCCGGTACCGAACGATAACAAATCGGATAAATACATCGATATGAAGCCCCGGGTAGAAAGCCTGGTGAATGCACAAAAGAAATTGGTTGCTTCCCTGGTTCAGGATGCTCAAAAAAATTTGGAGGAAGGTAATGAAGAAGAGGCAGGCTTAGCCTTGTTCCGGGTACAGCGGGGATTCCCGAAGAATGCCCGTTTCAGGAAAATCTTCCAGGAGCCCTCCATTCAAAAACTCATTCAGAAAACAGAAGCTTTTTATCTTCAGGATAATGCCAAACAAATGCCGATTGTAGATGAGCATTTGTACTATGCCGTGGATATGAAGCTGAACTCCATAGAGATGTCTGAAAAGGGGCGGGAGTTCATCACAAAAAAGAATGAAGATTCTGAGTTTTTTGTCATTCCGGATTTGGGGGAAGAGACTTCCGTAATCGAAAAAGAAGTAGCAGAACTTGAAAAGAGCAAGACCGAAGAAATTGAAACCAATGACGCCTTCAGCGAGGACTATAAGGAAAAGAAACTGAAGGAAGTTAAGCTGGAAATATCACAGGAGAGGGAGAAAAAATTCACAGACCTGCATCGATTATTTGCCGAACGTGGGGATAGAATTCATACTGTAAACCAGTTATTGAAAGCGTATACCAATTTTGAGCGCGAAGAAGAATACATTGTACAGGAAGGAAAGGTGCAAATCGTGGATGAACACACAGGTCGGGTGCTTTCCGGCCGCCGTTACTCTGATGGGCTTCACCAGGCGATAGAGGCAAAGGAGAATGTGAAGGTTGAAGCATCCACACAAACCTACGCCACAATTACACTTCAGAATTATTTCCGAATGTATAACAAGCTTTCCGGTATGACTGGTACAGCTGAAACGGAAGAAGGCGAGTTCAACGAGATTTATGAACTGGATGTAGTAGTAATTCCTACAAACCGGCCTATTCAGCGCTTAGATGAGGAAGATCTTGTATTCAAAACCAAGCGAGAAAAATTTAATGCGGCTATTAGAAAGGTTCAGGAGTACCACAAAAAAGGCCAGCCAGTGCTTGTAGGTACTACCAGTGTGGAAGTTTCTGAAACAATGAGCCGTATGTTGAAGCGGGCCGGGATACCACACAATGTGTTGAACGCAAAGCAGCATGCCAGCGAAAGCGAAATTGTAAAGCAGGCAGGGCAACCCGGGGCAGTTACCGTAGCCACGAACATGGCAGGGCGTGGTACCGATATAAAGCTGGCACCAGGTATTAAGGAAAAAGGTGGGTTAGCAATTTTGGGTACCGAACGCCATGAATCCCGCCGAATTGATTTGCAGCTTCGGGGACGATCCGGTAGACAGGGAGACCCGGGTGAATCACAGTTTTATGTTTCCCTCGAAGATAAATTGATGTCGCTGTTTATGAGCGATCGTGTGGCTGGTGTGATGGATCGCCTGAATTTTGAAGAAGGAGAAGTGATCACCCACCCATGGATCACCAAGTCGTTAGAGCGAGCGCAAAGTAAAGTTGAACAAAACAATTTCAGCATCCGGAAACGCCAGCTGGAATATGATGATGTATTAAACAACCAGCGAAATGTAATTTATGCTCGCCGGAAGAATGCGTTATTGGGTGAACAGCTTCGTACAGATATCCTTGGAATGCTTGAGGAATTGATCGAAAACATTGTTACAGAGCATGTAGCTGCCGGAGATTACGAAGGTCTTCATAGCGAAATCCTGAGAAACCTTGCTGTTGATGCTGAATTCGATGCCGATAAATGGCGGCAAATGGGGGATGATCAACTCACTGAGATGATTATTGAAAAAGCGCTGGAAACGTACGCCCGGAAAGAAGAAATGATGGCGAAACCACTTTATCAAGTGATGAAGCGTATTTCGGAAGCAGATCCGGAACGAAGACCAGAGCGGGTTCAGGTTATATTTACTGATGGAATTCGGAGAATGCGTGTAGTGGTAGATGTAGCAGCTGCGTTGGAAAATGAAGGGCGGGAAGTGGCAAGGGCCTTGGAACGTGCAGCAGTACTTTCGGTAATTGATGATAAATGGATGCAACACCTTCGTGAACTTGATTCAGTGAAAGAAGGGATTGGACTTCGCTCATTCGCCCAGAAAAATCCATTACTGGAATACAAGCGTGAAGCTTTCGATATGTTTAAGCAGTTATTGGATATGATAAATCAGGATGCAATTTCATTGATCTGGAAATCTGTTCCTGAAACCCAGACCGAAGTTCAGCAGGCACAGCAGCAGAAATCCCGTTTCGATACGAGCAGGATGCAAACTCAACATGCAGACTCCACCGGAATGGGCCTGCAGGCAGGGAGCCAGGATCGTACTCCAAAGCAGAATCCAATGGGGCCGAACGTAAAACGTCAGCCTGTAGCGGTAGCGGCTGAGCCCGGAAGAAATGACCAGGTAACCATTCAGAATATGAGTTCGGGAGAGACAAAAACCATCAAATGGAAGCATGCCAAGAACCTGGTTGACAATGAGGGTTGGGTATTGGTAGAGGTGTAAAAAGTTTCAATTTTAATATTGCATTCTAATTGACATTTCTTAAGTTTGAACGGATGTTAAGAAATTGTTAACTGAACCTGTT
>JAKSCW010000411.1 GCA_022360375.1 Balneolales bacterium | reverse complement strand
TCAATAGTTTCATCTATCGGGTCATCAATGGTTCCACCATGAAGCTGGTAAAGATCTATATAATCGGTTTGAAGTCGTACCAGGCTTTTCTCTACGGAAGAGAGGATATATTTTTTATTGGGATTCCAATCCCACCCGCGCCCATCTTCCCGCCATTGGTTTCCAACTTTGGTGGCTATAATTACTTTATCCCGAATTGGTTTCAGAGCCTTTCCAACAATTTCTTCGTTCAACCCTTTGTCATACAAATCAGCGGTGTCAAAGAAATTAATTCCTCTGTCTGCAGCTTCCTGAAGAAGAGATATGCTTTCTGAATCTCCAACTTTCAAAGACATACAGCCAAAACTGATTTCGCTTACCAGAAGATTGGAATTGCCAATAGAATTGTATCTCATTTATCGTGTTTTGCTATAACCCAAACGGCGTGAACTATTCCCGGGATGTATCCTAAAATGGTAAGCAAAATATTTAGCCAAAAGGCACCTTTTATTCCAACAGTAAGAAAGACTCCTAACGGGGGAAGAAGGATGGCCAGAATTATTCGAAATATACTCATGATCGGAAGGTTATGTATTCAAATTGAATGCAGCGTACGGATTAATCCCAATCCTGATTCATAAAATAAAAAAATCCCGCTCTGTCCGGAACGGGATTGAAAAGGGTATTAAAAAAACCTAACTATGGATTTTGAAGGAAGGCCGAATACATCCAAACCAGTTTCTCCTGCTCGCGAATGTAATCACTCATCATGGCATTGGTGCCTTCGTCATCAATTTCGGCTGAAATAGTGAGAATAGCCCGCTGTTTCGTGATGATACGCTCAAAGGCATCCAGGATTTCCTCCACAGCGCGATTTCCATTACTCACTTTTTTGCTTTCCGGGATAACAGAAGCTTCTAAATATTTGGAAAAACTGTGCGAAGGTTTGAACCCAAGCGTAAGAATACGTTCCGCGATTTCGTCAATCTTTTCAAATAGATCTTTATATAATTCTTCAAACTTCAGATGAAGTTCAAAGAATTTTTCTCCCTGAATGTTCCAATGATAACCACGCGTGTTTTGGTAAAACACAGAATAGTTTGCTAAAAGATCGTTCAGTTTCGTAGCTAGCTCTTTGCTTTTCTCTCGGTCTAACCCGATTCTGCTTAAATTTGAAATATTATTTTTTACCGTTTCCATAAACGACTCCTTTTTTGATTCAGGGAAAAGATCGCGGTTTTAGTACAGAATAGATAATAATTAACCATTATGATGAATATAAATTCAGTTAATGTATTTTGTATGTAGACAGGGCTTCATATCAGAATTGATATCGTTTTGGATTTTATTCATCAGCATTTTTCCTGGACGAATCCAGGTCGGTAGTTTCAAATAATTGATCGATCGAATTAAATCGATTAAAAAAACCGGGGATCACTTCTAAAGCATAACCCGAGTTTGAATTGAGAAGGATGCAAATTCCGATCTGATTATCTTTATCGAAAGCGATTTCACTGCGATATCCATTAACGTATCCTCCATGATAGATGATTTTCTGATCTTCATTCATCAGGGTTCGCCAACCCATTCCATAGTAGGATTCATTTACATCGGGCCAGTATCGACTGAACCGTTTATTTGGGATCGTGGAAATTGGTTCAAAAATCTGGTCCAAAGTTTCTCCTTTAATCAATTCCGGGTAGTTGCCTGTAAGCAGCAATAACCATTTTCCCATATCCTGGGCTGAAGCATTTATCCCACCTGCAGATACCGCATTGAAATAATTGTCCCTTATAGGAACGGAGGTCCTTTTTCTTAATCTTGAATTATACAAATGGGGCAGAGCAACGTTATAATTTTCAGTGAGTGCACTGTAATTGCTTGAAGAATTGGTCATTTTCAGAGGTTGGAAGATGTATTTATCTAACAAAGCAGTAAATGAGGAGTCGGTTTGTTTCTCAAGGGCAAGTTCAATCATGGCATAGGCAGCATTAGTATACGCCTGGTGCTCTCCTTCAGGGCCTATTAAGGGTACATTTTCAAAACGGGAAACAATTCTTTCCAGAGACAAACCATCTTCTACCAAATTGGTGTAACTGTGGCGTGGCAGTCCGGTTGTATGAGATAACAGATGTTGAATTTTAACTCTTTGAGTTTGTTCGGGATCGCTAAGTTGAAATTCAGGTAAAATGTCCTCGACCGTATCATCAAAACTGATCAGGTTATCATCTGCTAACATCCCTGTAAGTACGGAAGCAAATCCTTTTGACACACTTCCCAGCCTGAATACCGTATGCTCATTAATCGGAAGGGGTTCTTCGATTTTTCTTGTGCCAAAGCCTTTAGCAACAAGAATTTCATCTTTATAGGTGATTACGAAAGCTCCTCCAGGCAGATTTTTCTGTCGGGCTCCCTCCAATAGTTTTTCCTCAAATTCAGTAAGAAACAGAGTTAATGAATCTATGGCTGGTTCAGATATTTTAACTGTTTTTTCAGGTTTTGAGTACCCCGGGTTAAGCGTTAAAATGCCTAAAATGAATACCGCAATTAAAATGGAAAAGTATACGCTCCGCACTACTTCGGTTTATTCCTGTAATGAATTGCTAAATTAAAGATTTCATGAATAGTATGAAGAGGAATATCCTGTTCCGGGTTAATTTCCAAAACTTTCATCCTCTTTCGTGCACCTGCCTTAAGAGCCGTATGCTCAATGTGAACTCCATCTACAAGCAGGATGTAAGGCGTTCCGGTAATCTTATCAATCCACAAATAGCAGAAGTGCTTTTTTCTAAGTACAAAACAGGGCATTCCGTATTTTGTGGTTTCTTTAAGGTTTGGATCGAAATTGAGAATGATATCCCGCAATGCGAACAAACAACTTCGATTGGGTTCTTTCTGTGAGTTATAGAAGTCCTCTAATTGCTTTTGCACTCAGTTTTTTCTGTGGCTTAGCATCCAGTTATATACATCGTCTCCGGCATAGACTCGTTTCCATGCGTCATGCCCCATATCTTCGTGAATGGTGAACAGTACTTCCGGGTGTCCCGCATTTTTTAAATCGTTTAAGCCTTTGTAGAAATATTCTTTTGGCACAGCAAAATCCAGTCCACCGGCAAATGCCCATACGGGAAGTTCTTCGTCGGCAATAGCTGGCATTAAATCAGGATGCCCCCAACCAACTACTGGTACTATTGCGGCGAATTTTTCAGGATACTTGCCAGCCATATACCAGGTTCCAAAACCACCATAACTAAGCCCGGTTAGGTACACTCTATGGCGATCAATGTTAAAATCATTCAATGTTTTATTAAGCATTGCAAGCAAATCCTGCTCCTGATTATTCCAGCCCCAGGGATCGTTGTCTAATCGGCCTTCTCCAAATTCGGTGGCAGCTTCAATTCCAAACATATCGGGTCCCTGGAAATTCGCTTCTCTTTCGGGAACGCCTTCTTCCAGCCGTTTAGGCATATCGGCAAGATCCCGGTTATCAATGTAACTTATACCCATCGTATCCCGGCCGAACATGTGCATTTGTGGAGAAATGATTAAAAATGGAAGATCCTTTTTCTGAATCCATGCCTCATAAAGTGGTCCGTGCTTTAGCACAAAATCGAGTTCGTCTTTTCCATTTCCACGTTCGCCGTCTCCATGTAGAAATAATATTAGCGGCCACTCCTTTTGTGTGGAATAGTATCCTTCAGGAATGTATAAAAAGTAATCGCGCTCTGAACCATCCGTTTCGCTGGTGTATGAAATTCGGTGTAATTCTTCTGAGGATGGAGGTATAGTGCAGGCGCACATACAAAGCAAAAGGGCAAAAAAACTAAAAGATTTTTTCATAAAGGCTTTTTTTGGAGGAAATGAACACAAAAGCCTTCGAAAATCCAATATCAATCTGCTTTTTTACCCTGAATTAACCAAAAAATGGATCCCAATTTTTCATGACTGGTTTTGATCAGGTTTGTTTCTGCCAGGAGTTCATCTATATCACGATTTAAATCTGTTGCCAGGGTATTGGAAAAAATATTTAATACCAGTCGAAGTAGGTTAGCTTTTTTGCCAGGTGCGATAAATTTATCCATTATGGTGAATTTTCCACCAGGTTTAAGTACCCGTTCAACTTCCATCAGGCAAGATACCGGATCGGGGATTACCGCAACAATTAAATGCAGAACAACCACATCAAAGGAATTGTCCTCAAATTCGAGATTACTACCGTCCATCACCAACGCATCCACCGATAAATTTAACTTTTTTGCACGATGATTGAGATTAGCAATCATTGCCGGGGTTATATCAATTGCGGTAATGCTTTTTTGGCGGGTAAGATATTCCAGGTCTAATCCTGTTCCGGCTCCAGGAATCAAAATTTCATTTTCTGGATGAAGTTTAAGCCCTTCTAGTGAACGTTTTCTATAATCCCCGAATACCCAGGCAATTCCATCATAAATAGGTTGATACAGGGTGTAACGGATACGATTCCACGTGTTGGTATTAATGCCCACGGTTATTTCAGGTATTCTCCAATCACTTTACCCCAGATGGAATACCCTTTTTCATTCATATGCAGGTTATCTTCTATAAACACATCAGGTAAAGGTTTTCCATCGTCACCAATCATGGGCGACCAAACATCGACGAAAGTAAGGTTCTTGTCAAATTCACAGAATTCCATCAGAAGTGAATTCACCATAATGTATTTTTCTTGTAAATGCCACCTTGCAATACTTGGTTTGGGAGAAATGAAATATAATTTCGCTTCCGGGAATTCTGCGCGAAGTTGTCCATACAGGTAAGCTGCAGCTGCAAGAATTTCTTCCGGGGTTTTATCTGAATCCGTATCGTTGTCACCTTCATAGATAAAGATACGATCCGGGTTGAAGCGGCTTATTAACTGATCTTTGTAATGAATCAAATCTGTAAAATGAGACCCCCCAAAACCGGTATTAATAGCATTTATTTGAGGATAATAGTTCTGTATGTCAGTCCACATTCTAATGCTGGAGCTACCTGTAAAAACTACAACTTCTTTCTCCTGGTCAATTGCAAACTCTTTGTTTTTTATAACTTCAATTTCAGCGTTAAAACGGAGGGGGTCTTGCCCATAAACACTTGAACTAAAAATGAAGGAGATGAGAAAAAAGGAACAAAAGAAAATTGAACGTAACATGGCTCTGATTATAAATCCAATAAGAAATTCTTGAACTGAATATAATCGAAATTGAATGGAATGCTCTTTTTTTCAAGCTTTGTTTCTAAAACGTGATCTGGCATGGGGATTTCTCTCAAAATCTGATGCTCTACCGTATTACGAAATTTTATGGGATGTGCCGTTTCAAGAACAATGCCGGTTCCTTCGTTTGCTTTTAAATAATCCGAAAGACCTAAGTATCCAACGGCTCCATGAGGGTCTAAGATATAGCCGGTAAGTGCATATGTTTTGCGGATGGCATCAAGCGTACTATGATCAGTGTAGGCATACCCTGTGATCCTGGAAATCATAGTTCGGTAACTGTTTTCGGAAAGGTGAAGCATACGTACAAAGTTGCTTGGGTTTCCAACATCCATGGCATTCGAAATAGTGGCAACGCTTGGTTTAGGTTCGAATTTCTGGTTCCACAAGTACATAGGAACGGTATCATTTGCATTAGAACAGGCCAGGAAATGTTTAACAGGCAATCCCATTAATTGGGCGATCAGGCCTGCGGAAAGATTTCCATAATTACCACTTGGTACAGAGAAGATGGCACTTTCTTTCTCTTGTTCAGAAAGCTGAGCCCATGCATAAAAGTAGTACACACTTTGGGGAAGCAGGCGGGCCATGTTAATTGAATTCGCAGAGGTTAGGTTTTTTGAAGCCTGGAGTTCTTTATCCAGGAAAGCCTGTTTCACTAATGCCTGGCAGTCATCGAAGGTACCATCCAATTCCAAGGCAGTAATATTCCCGCCAAGAGTGGTCATCTGTTGTTCCTGAAACTCACTCACTTTACCGGAGGGATAGAGAATTATTACTTCAATGCCAGGAACCTTGTGAAAACCATTTGCTACAGCACTGCCAGTATCTCCTGATGTTGCTACTAATACAGTGAGTTTTTTTTCCTCTTTTTTTGTGAAATGGCTGAGTGCATGAGCCAAAAAACGTGCCCCTACATCTTTAAAAGCAAGAGTAGGACCATGAAATAGCTCAAGTGCGTACACTCCATTCTTTATTTTCACCAATGGAATATCAAAACTTAGGGTACTTTGAATGATTTCATTTAATTCGTTATCAGAAATTTCTCCAAGTACGAAAGGACGGATTACCTCAAAGCCGATTTCCGGAAGAGTAAGCTCAGAGATTTTTTCAAAAAAAGAGGAGGGAAGCACAGGGATCGATTCAGGCATAAAGAGGCCATTATCTGCTGGCAAGCCTTTAAAAATTGCTTCTCGAAATGTAACTGGCGGGACCTCCTGGTTCGTGCTGTAATATTTCATGAAAGAATTTCAGCCCCGATTGGATTAATCCTGGAAATATATACGTGTGCAAGGATGTTGTTCGAAGCATATACATTATTAAAGGCTATAGCGATGCTTTCAGCAATTTTTCGGCTAAACGAAAGTGCAAATATAGACGGCCCGGAACCGGAAATACTTGCTCCCAGGGCTCCTTCTTTAAAAGCTGCTTCTTTGGCTTCTTTAAATAAAGGAATTAACATAGACCGGGTAGGTTCAGCGATTACATCCTGCAAAGAGCGTCCTATTAATCCGAAATCACTTTGAGCCAGGCCTGCAACCAGCCCCCCAACATTTCCCCATTGTGTAATTGCATCCCGAAGATCCACTTTTCGCTTCAGAATTTTTTTTGAATCCGAAGTTTTTACTTCGATTTGAGGATGAACAACGGTCGTGTACAAGCTCTCCGGGTATGTTAAAGAAACCACATCGAGAGGTTCATAACTTCTAACCAGGGTAAATCCGCCGAGTAAAGAAGGGGCAACATTATCAGCATGAGGAAGACCTGAAGCAGCTTCTTCTCCCTTCATGGCAAACTTGATTAAATCCCTTTTTGTATAGGGATTACCCAGTAATTCATTAACCCCAAAAACAGCAGCTGAAGAACTGGAAGCACTGGAACCTAATCCGCTACCGGGTTTCACATTTTTGGATACTTTGAACCTGAAACCAGCTTTTTCGGTATAAGCCAGGGACTCGAGTAACGCATTTACTGCAACTCCTATCACATTTTTTTGGGGGTTTGTTGGAATTCCTTTACATCCTTTTCCATGTTCAATGCTAATACCCACAGTGGAGGTTTTTGAAATTGAAATCGTGTCCCCAATGCCTTCCATTGCAAACCCCAAAACGTCGAACCCACATGCTACATTTGCTACCGTAGATGGAGCAAATACTTCTATTTTTTTCATATTTATGCTGAAATAATTCTCATCACATCTGCAAATATACCCGACGCTGTTACTGCTGCGCCAGCACCTGCACCCTTAACCACCAATGGTTGTTCACTGTATCTTTTTGTATAGAATAACACGATGTTATCCTTGCCTTCAAGTTCATAAAACGGATGGTTGTTTGCAAACGCTTCTAATCCGGTAGAGGCTTTTCGGTTATCGAAGCTGGCTACATACTTAATTCGTTTTCCTTCATTTCTTGCATCGTTATAAAGTTTTTGAAACACATGGTCATACTCATCGAGTTTATCATAGAATTCCTCAATTGAATTAGTATTCATGCATTCGTCCGGAACGAAGGTTTTATTCTGAATGTCATCTAATTCCATTTTATACCCGCTTTCCCGTGCCAGAATCAGAATTTTTCTTACAACATCAACACCACTTAAATCTAATCTTGGATCTGGTTCAGTATATCCCTCGGCTTTGGCTTGCCTTACTACATCACTGAATTTTTGGGTGCCATCGTACGTATTGAATAGAAAATTCAAGGTACCAGAGAGTACTGCTTGGATCTTATATATTCGGTCTCCGCTTTTCAATAAATCGCTTACGGTCGAGATTACAGGCAAGCCGGCACCTACATTTGTTTCAAACAAAAATTTAGATTGAAAAGCAGTTGCGGTTTTCTTTAATCCTAAATAAAAGTCAAAATCTGATGAACAGGCCACTTTGTTGGGAGTTACTACAGAAATGCTGTTCCGAAGAATTTTATCATACAATGTGGGGATATCATCACTTGATGTACAATCAATAAAAATACTATTACGCATATTCATCGCGATCATTTCATCAATGAAGGCGTCTACATCCATCTTTTTACCGCCGCTGTTTAACTGGGTTTCCCAGCTTTTCAAATCAATGGGTTTCTCACTAAAAAGCATTTTTTTGGAGTTCGCCAACCCTGCAACATTGATTGATACTTTGAACGCTTTGGTCAGGAATTCATTTTGGGCTTCTATTTGTTCCAGGAAAGCCGAGCCAACATTTCCAACACCAATCATATACAGATAAAACTTTCGGATATCGGATAAGAAAAAGCTTTCATGAAGAGAGTTGAGTGCTTTTCGAATATGTTTGCTGTCAACAACAACAGAAATATTCAACTCTGTTGAGCCCTGTGCAATTGCCTTTACATTAATACCATTGTGGCTCAATGTTTCAAATAAATTGGCACTTACCCCAACCTGTTGCTTCATCTTAGATCCCACCAAAGCAACGATACATAAACCCGTTTCAACGGTAAGTGGATTCACTTTTCGAAGTCTGATCTCGTTTTCAAATTCAGCTTCAATAGTAACCTGGGCACGCTTTGCATCGCTTTTAGCAATTCCAACGGTAATAGTATGCTCAGAGGAAGCCTGGGTAATCATGATCACGTTGATTGACTCACGGCTCAACGAGGCAAATAAACGGTGTGAAAAATTTGGAACTGCTACCATACCTGACCCGGAAAGCGTACAAAGTGCAACATCATCAATACAGGAAATTCCCTTAATCAATGGGCTATCTTCATCGCCTTGTTTTGTAATCAAAGTTCCTTCTTCTTCGGCAGCAAAGGTATTCTTTATCTCAACCGGAATATTTTTATCCAAAACCGGTTGAATAGTAGGAGGGTAGATTACCTTTGCACCAAAATGGGAGAGTTCCATTGCCTCTTCATACGAAAGGTGTTTAATGGGATGTGCTAACGAAACCAATTTTGGGTTTGCTGTCATCATACCACTTACATCCGTCCATATTTGAAGACGTTCAGCGTTTACTGCTGCAGCAATTAATGAAGCTGTATAATCGGAACCGCCGCGCCCCAGGGTAGTTATGTGATTACCAATATTTGAAGAGGCCAGAAAACCCGGGAAAAGAGTAATTGGAGCCGGATTTTCCAATTCTTTCTGTAGGTTGGAATACGTTAGCTCAGTATCAACTATTGCATTTCCAAATTGTGCATCAGTTTTTATTACAGTCCGGGGATCGACAAGGTTCACATTTAAACCTGTTGAAATGAAGAAATCATGGATGATAGTGGACGATAACCGCTCGCCGAAGCTCAGGATTTGATCACTCGATCGCGGAGAGAGTTCCCTTATCAGGAACACACCTCGGCAAATATCTTCTAAATCGTTAAGTAATAATTTTACCTTGGTTATTGTATTGCTTCTGAGAGAGACTGGGATTAATTCATTACAGAGTTGGATATGCCTCTCTTCAATACTATCGAGTACCCGTTCATAAGTTTCATGTCCATTCTCAGCTTCGGTAGCACATTGCTCCAACTTATTTGTGATACCACCTAAAGCAGATACAACAACGGTTTGGGTTAACCCTTTTTCAGAGTGTTTTTTAACAATTTGCTGGACTTTGTGGAGACTTTCCGTTGTACCTACGGAAGTACCTCCAAATTTTAAAACAAACATTTTCCGATGATTTTTTGTGAGTAAACAAAGGTAAAAAACTCTGCAAAACCATCATATTGGAAACTGATGGAATATTATTTGAATCAAAATGAATTATAAAGTGAGATTTTTTATTTGTAGTTACATATGATAGAAATATGATATACATATTGCATTTTATATGTTTATATAATTATGGGGTTAATTCATGAAAAAATG
>JAKSCW010000096.1 GCA_022360375.1 Balneolales bacterium | reverse complement strand
TCAAAAAAGAATTGGAGCTTATGGAACCTGATTGGGGATTCATTACCCAACCTGTTTCAGTAATACAAGGAGGTAACGACCAATTAGTGCCTGAAGGGAACGCTGATTACGCTGAAAACATGCTTACAGGAGTTTCTAAGCTTTCCATGGTTCAGGTTCAGGAAATGAATCATTTTGTTCCCTGGACAAATCCTGAACTGATTATCCAGGAACTGTATACAATCAAAGAGTTTAATTTGGATACAAGCCTGACCGAATAATTATCTTCGATTCCCAAAAATTCGTAATAGCAGAATAAACAGATTGATAAAATCAAGATAAAGGGCTAATGCTCCCATAATTGCCCCTTTTCTACCCTCCTCACTATCTGCATCAAGTTCTAAACTCATTTGTTTTATTTTCTGTGTGTCGTAAGCTGTTAACCCGACAAAAATCAACACCCCCAAATAGGTTAGAATCCAGTAAAATCCTTCACTCTGAAGAAAAAGATTTACCACACTGGCAATTAAAAAGCCAATTAAAGCCATGAAAAGGAGATTCCCCCAGCTTGTAAGATCCCTTTTGGTGAAATATCCATAAATACTCATAGCTCCAAAAGTGCCTGCTGTAATAAAAAAAGTGGATGCAATAGATGCCGCAGTATAAACAAGTAAGAGTATAGATAGTGTTACTCCGTTAAGTGCAGAATAAAGCAGGAACAACCCAATCGCCATATTCGAGGACATTCGCTGAATTGCACTCGACAACCATACCACTAAGCCTAATTCAACTAGTATTAATCCCCAAAGAACCATCCCATTACTGTAAACAAGATTCACCATCGCTTCAGAACCAGCCGTTCTGAAAGCAATAAACCCGGTGACCGTTAACGCCAGGCACATCCATGCATACACTTTGTGAATAAATGATGCCTGTATCGTATGTACTTGTTGTGCGGTTAATTGCGCTTGCATTGCCTTTTTCTTCTAATTGAATATTTGCGGAATATAATATTCAAAAAAAAAATCAATTGTATTAGTTATTAGCTACCCCACCAATAGCTTAACTTAATCAGGAATATGTTTACCGGATCCTGACGGAAGGTATCAATAGAACCACGATAGGGTTCAAAATCTGCCGTGGTAAACACAAAGTTAGTCCTGTCCTGTTGCCACACAAAAAACAGCGTGGAACCTGGTCTGTATTCCCACCTCAATACTGCATTACCTTGCAATGATTTATAGTCCCAATCAAAATTTCTGTCAAATTCTTCTGAAGTAAAATATCCGGGCGGCAATGTTTCAGGTATCGCTTCAAAATTAAAAGTTTTACGCTCGGAGAAGGTTTTATAGTTATAAAAATCTGCTGTAAAGTAATACGGACGTAAAAAAGTTTGGAAACTAACCGTTGGTGAAAACGTGATATCAGCGCGGAATTCTGTATATAGTAAATTGGAGTCATTATTGGAAAACAGATAATCTGCTATTCCATCTCCTGTAACATCCGCAATATTTCTGAATTGATCTAAATCCTTTGCTTTTACGTAAGAGGGAGCAATACTCAACTGAATATTTGTGCCAGGCCGTATGTTAAGTGCCGGGCTTAGTGAAATCTGATATTCACCAGCGGCGTCTTGCCTGTACTGTGTGGTAAAAGTACCATATACATTCTTCGAGGAATTGGTTGAAATATTCACATATGCCAACCAATCTTTTGGGCGCCGCATTATTGGGCCACCTCTTGCTATTCTGTCATTATAAAACTTTCCTGTTTGTCCAACTACCGTTGTTACAGCCCAAAGGTTGTTCAACAAAAAATATCCTCCAAGTGATCTGTAATCATAAATTTTATCTCCATCAAAATTCCAGGCATAGGAGATATCACTCCATAGTAAATAGTACTGGAACGTGTTTGAATTTACATTCAGGTATTCCAAATAGAAATGTGGAGCTCTGTAGTCTGCCCGTTCCTGGAAGCCTATATCATTTACTTCATACTCAGGGCTCATCTCAGAATATGTTGCCGAATATCGAATTCCGGAACCTGCATACTTACCTATGCTAAATTCAGTAAAATAACCGGTTAAACTTGTTCTGGAAGGATCAAAATTGAGGTACTCAGAATCTATACGGCCAAAGTAATGGGAAGAAGTATTCTGTGTCCGGGCTATCGCTTCTTCAGTTCCGTTTACATTACTTAAAGCAAAAACACCCGTAGCTGCCCATGACCTACTGTTCCAATAGTATTGTGCATCTACTCCTAATTGGTACGCAGACTCATGAAGGTAATCTTCCAGATAGCTACCTGACATATTTCTGTTTACCGAACTTCCAAAGACCCCTATTTGTGCGTCTGCTCTCTTCAAATCTTGTCTTAAGCGGCCTACAAAATAATTCGTGGCCGGCTCTATTGGTATTTCTCCTTCAAAACTATTGGTAACATCCAGGTAATTCGTAGTTTCTTCTAACGTGTAAGAATTCATTACCCCCAAAGAGAATCCGTTTTTCGTTTTTCCGCTTACCTTTGCTGCTCCGGCTATGGTTGTTACCAGGTTGCTTTCTACAAAGTCCAAAAAAAACGTCTCATTCAAGTCTGTATCCTGAACAGCATAAAGGCCTTGTTCTAGTGTAAACGGAACCCGTCCTATCCTTCTGGAGTAAAAATTGATGTGCGAACTAAATGTATTTTGAGAATAGGTTCCTCCAAAGTTAAAAATATCGCTTCCTTCAAGGAAAAAAGGTCGGCGTTCCTCAAAAAATATTTCGAATTCTGAAAGGTTAATTGTAGCCGGATCTGCTTCTACTTGTCCAAAATCAGGGTTGATAGTTGCTGTAAGAGTAAAATCAGATGAAATTCCATATTTGATATCGCCCCCTGCCTTAAATTCAATATCGTTCTGTTCGTAGAATGGGTTTGTATCTGTACCGGCTTCATCCCTTGTATACCCGGTTGAGATATAAGGAACTACTTCTAACCTCATTGGCCGATCCAATTCCTGAATTCCCTTTAATTCCCCAAATTTTGAAACCAGCCCTAATTCTTCTTGTTCTGTTCTGTTCCAGAAGCTTATTTCACCGTTCCTGGCAATCCGGCGTTGGAAATTGATACCCCATTCCTGGACATCATTTTTCGAATCGAATCTAAGCTGAGACAAAGGAATTCGAAATTCAGTGGTCCATCCATTTTCTGTAATTCTGGAT
>JAKSCW010000391.1 GCA_022360375.1 Balneolales bacterium | reverse complement strand
GAGGGTTCCATAAATGTACTTCGGGCAATTCCTCCCATTCAACCACAGGAAATCAAAGACGCTTCCATCGAAGGATATTCCATCACTGCGGTGAATGGAAAGGATGTAACATCTGCAGAAGAAGTACAATCAATGCTTGCTGATTTAGAGGTAGGAGCCGAAATATCGATCACTTTTACTACAGATGGAGACGAAAAACTGATCACGTTTGCAAAGCCTCAATCGAGGGGGAACATCCAACTTGGCGGAGGTAACTAATCATGTACAGACGGCTGCCTTATTTGTTTTTGGTTCTCCTTTTCCTGGTTCCTGAAATCAGTTTCGCGCAAAGTCCCTTTCCAAATGCGAGGGATGACAGCTACCCTTTATTGGGGCTGAAACGAGCAAAAAGTTCTTATGAACGTGCTCAAAGTGAGCTCCGGCGGAAGGAAGATTTGTACCTGAAAGAATTGATTTCAAGAGAGGAATATGAAACCGCGCTTAATACCTATTCAGATGCAGAAGTAAACTACCAGCAATCTCTGCTGGTACTGTTGTTCGAACAACAGTTTGTGAGCATTAAACGAGCAGTAAAATCGCAGGACGAAAATGCTACTAAACGAGTTCACGTTACCCTGGAAAACACTTCCAGTGCTAATGCTGAATTTGAGCAGGTTGTGAACATGGAAGATGATTTGTTCCGGTCCTTACAACCCGATGTAATTCATAACATCTATGTCTCTCTGAGTAATGATGACGGCGCTATTATAAGTTCGCCTTATGAAATTAAACTGGAAGAACTCAGAAGCGGAAATCCTGAAACCGTCCAGTTCGATTTACTTCAGGATGTGGACGAAGTAACCGTTAACATCATCTATGGAAACGGAGCCTCACGAAGCCCGAAAGTATTTCTCGAAAAAGACGCTTCTGCCAACAAGGTACTCATCCAGTCAGAGCGGTTTTCGCAGGAAATTGAACTTGGAGCCGATGCCACATACGGGCTTGGCCTGGAGCTTTTTAGTGGCTTGAACGACACTTATAAACTCGAAGTAGTGAATCTGCCCCGTTCAGTTACCCGTTACTTCCAGGAGGTAGGTGCAGCTGGTAGAATCAGCCAAATTCGATTCACAGAAACAAACAACAACATTGCAGCGAATCTTCAGATTTCCCTGCCTGACCGGCCCACCGACGATGTTCCGATGGATCAGGTCGTGGACTTCTATGTGCTTGCGATTCCGGTAACCCAGTTGAATGAATTTGATTCTGACCCGAGCAAGATTTGGAGCACGGAAGAAATTGAGGCCCTCGATGTCGGTTTTGTCCGCCTCGAAATGATCCCTCGTGGAGTTGGGCGACTTATGGTACGAACACCTCAACTTTATGATGAATATGCTGGTGAAGGAGAAATTGAATTCACGTTCCAGGTCATAAACGAAGGTACACGTCGATTAGACAACATCGAATTTGAACTGGATACCCCGTTTGAATGGGAACGCAGAATTGAACCTGCCATCATCCCTGCTCTTGATATCCGGGAAGAACAAACCGTAAAGTTATACCTCACCCCTCCCGACGATATAAGCGTAGGCAGATATGAAACCCGAATGCGTTCCACTTCCCTATCGGACAATCAACCGGTTAATGCCGAGGATAAAACATTTACGGTATCTGTGGCTGCGCAGGCCAATGTGTTTGGAACCGCCATCATATTAATGCTCATCATCGGGCTTGTAGGCGGGTTAGTGTTCTTCGGAATAAAACTTTCAAAAAAATAACCTTCAAAACCTACAACTATGACTACTGAACCAATTCAAGCTGCACCCTTACTAGAAGCACGAAACCTTACCAAAGTGTATGAAGACGGGGTTAAAGCGCTCGATAATTTGAATCTTAAAGTGTTACCCGGCGAAATTTTTGCAATGCTTGGTGGAAACGGAGCCGGAAAAACTACCACCATTAACACGTTTTTGGATTTCATCCAGCCCACCAGCGGAAGTGCACTCATTAACAGTATAGATGCAAACCAGGAACCGCTGGAAGCAAAAAAATATGTCTCTTTCGTTTCCGAAAACGTTCAGCTCTACCCAAATTTCACGGCTATGCAAAATGTAGACTTTTTCGTGCGGCTGGGAGGACAAAGCAATTATGAACGTGCTGATTATGAACATGCATTGATTCGGGTTGGGCTTCAACGAGAAGCATTTGATAAAAAGCTGAAAGATTTTTCGAAAGGGATGCGTCAGAAATGTGGCATTGCAATCGCTATTCTAAAAGATGCACCCGCCATTCTGCTGGACGAACCTACTTCCGGGCTCGATCCGAAAGCGGGAAAAGAATTCACCCGGTTAGTCGGCGAGCTTCGTGACGAGGGAAAAGCCATCCTGATGAGTACCCATGATATTTTCCGTGCCAAAGAAATTGCCGACTATGTTGGCATTCTGAATAATGGCGTACTGGTTGCCCAAAAAACCTATGAGGAGCTGAGAGGCGTAAACCTTGAGGAGCTTTATGTTGAATACATGGCCGGGTATATGGACGAGACTCTTGAATCAGCAGTTTTAACTAATGACCTGGATTAGTCCAAATGAGTACCTCCGCTACCCCGCCCTGTCCCCCGGTGCAGGAGAACCCGGTAATATTAAACCTCTCTTCAACAAGCTTCCCCTCTGGAGAGGGGATTGAGGGGTGTGTTTTTGACCAAAGAATAATTATCCAAATCGATTTATCATGTTCAAACTAATTTTTGCTAAAGAACTCAAGGAAATTATACAAAGTAGTCGCTTTACGATTAGCTTTGCTGTATGCTCGGTACTCATCATTCTTTCGTTTTATATGGGTGCCCAGAATTACCTGGCAAGTTTGGCCCAATATGAAGCCGCCGTGCAGGAAAATAACAACCAAATTGCCGCCAACACCGACTGGCAATTTGTGAATCACTCGATCATGCTTCCCCCACAACCACTGATGGCACTCGTTAATGGGGTTTCTAACGACATTGGACGAAACATAGAAATGAGAAGCCAGGGTGAACTAAGGGCTGAAAATACCCGGTTCAATGATGAACCCATTTTTGCCATTTTCCGGTTTATGGACCTGGAATTTATATTTGGGATCATTCTGTCGTTATTTGCCATTATCTTTGCTTATGATGCCATAAATGGAGAAAAAATTAGTGGAACGTTAAAGCTATGCTTTGCCAATCCACTTTCACGGGCATCTTTTATCTCCGGAAAACTGGCCGGATCATTTCTTGGCCTAAGCATTGCCCTGCTAATTCCAATGCTTATTGGATGTGCATTACTTCCCCTTCTTGGTATCCAGTTAACCGGAGAGGAATGGATCAGATTGGGATTAATCCTTATAGCTGGTTTGGCCTATTTTGGTTTATTCCTGGCTTTAGCAATTGGCATTTCGGCAATAACCTCTAAACCGTCCAACTCATTTTTGCTTTGCCTGGTAATTTGGATTTTTGCAGTGCTCATTATCCCAAGAGGTTCCGTACTTATTTCCGGCCGAATTGCAGACGTGCCTAATGTGGATCAGATTACTGCAGAAAAGAATCGATACCGGGCACAATTGTTTGCTGAAGATCGTCCTAAAATGGCGGATTTTAGTGTTGACCCTCAAACCGAACCAATGGATGTATTCCCATTATTCAGCGAGTTCATGAACGAACTGGGAACTGCGCGCCAGGAAAAAATCGACGTTTTCAATGCCCGGTTAAATGAAGAATTCACCAATAAACGGAGGCGACAGGAACAACTCGCACTTTCCATTTCACGGGTATCCCCAACTTCGGTGTTTACACTTGCTACCACTGAATTAGCCGGAACCTCACTCAGGCTTCAAAATCAGTACATGGATGATGCTTATGAATATCAAAATACGTACGCCTCTTTTATGGAAGAAGAAACCGGCTCTGCGAATAGTGGAGGATTCCGGATGATTGTAATTGATACTGACGGAAACCAGGAAGAGCCGGATCCCTTAGACCCAAACGATCTTCCCCAATTTCAATTTAATCAGGGTTCTGTAGCAACCATCGCCGGAAACACCCTTCTTGATTTTGGGCTGTTATTCATCTTCAATCTCGTGTTTTTTGGAGGAGCATTTGCCGCATTCCTGAAATACGACCTCCGCTAACCTGAACTTCAATACAAAACCCATGCTATCACTTTTAATACAAAAAGAGCTTAAGAACATTTTGTTGAGCCCGAAATTTGTGGCAACGTTTGCTGTCTGTTCCATTCTGATTTTAATGAGTGTGTATATTGGAATTCAGGAGTACAACAATGCAGTCATTCAATATGAAGCAAACCAGGAAATTGCAAGGCAAGATATCGCTGAGGCATCTAACTGGCGTTCTATTCGTAACATTTTGCATCGCGAGCCCACCCCCTTGCAGATCTTTGTTTCCGGCCTTCATTTCGATGTGGGTCGTCTTTCAAATATTTCCACTTCCGATGATATTAAACTCATCCGGAGTCCCTATTCTGACGAAACCTTATTTGCCATTTTCCGCTTCATCGACTTCACCTTTATCGTACAAATTGTGCTCTCCCTCTTTGCAATACTCTTCACTTATGATGCCATAAACGGGGAACGCGAAAACGGAACGCTGAAACTTGCTTTCGTAAACCCGATTTCCAGGGCCTCCTACCTTATCGCAAAATTTACCGGGATTTGGATGGGGTTAATTATTCCGCTTTTAATACCGATTCTCATAGGAATGTTGATGCTGATTCTGTTTGATATTCCGGTTTTGGCCAGTGACTGGGGAAGTATTGCCAGCCTGATCGGACTATCGGTATTATACATCACTTTCTTTATCGGAATTGGAATCCTCGTTTCTTCCCTGGCCCGAAAATCTTCCCTTTCATTCCTTTTACTACTGGTGATCTGGATCGGAGGTGTACTCATCATTCCAAGGCTTGGTATCACTGCCGCCGGACAACTTGTACCCATTGAGTCGGTCGCCCAAATTGAAGCTAAACAGGATGCATTCCAAAGAGCCAGATGGAATCAATATTCTGAAGATTTGTCCGAAACATGGAGAACCCGGAGTGCAGAAATGGAAGGAATGGATGAAGCCCAGGCACAGGCTTACAGAGAAGAAAAGGAATGGGAATGGCTGGAAGAAGACGATGCAACCCGCAAGCAGGTACAGGTAGACATTATAGAAAACAACCGGGTTTTATATGAAGAGGTTCAAAACCAAAAGAAGATTCAGGAAAAACTCGCTTTCAATATTGCCCGGATATCTCCTGTTTCCTCTTTCCGGTTAGCGGCCATGAATCTTGCCGGAACTGATATTGATATGAAATCACGCTACGAGGAAAACATGAGGTTCTATAAAGACGATTTCACGGATTTTGTGGAACGCAAACAGGCTGAAAACCCGGATGAACAGGGAGGCATGCGTATTGAAATAGACGAATCCGGGGTATCTATTGATTTTGGACGTGACGACCAAACCCTGGATACCAGTGAACTTCCCCGTTTTGAAGCACCTGTTGTTCAGGCGGGAACCGCCTTCGGAAACAGCCTGCTCGATTTTGGCCTGCTGGTGTTATTCATCATCGTGACCTTTGGAGGTAGCTTCACCGCTTTCCTCCGGTATGATATGCGATAATACCAGTGTTTAGTGAAAAAGGGACGAGTTTCGTCCCTTTTTTTAATTCCTAGAAATTCAATCCTATTCCCAAACCGGCTCCCAAACCTACCCGGGTTCTGTCGGAGTCTCTTACACCCGTGCTGAATTGATAAGTCAGATGAGCATTTATTATCAATCCT
>JAKSCW010000097.1 GCA_022360375.1 Balneolales bacterium | reverse complement strand
AATGCTGTACAAGCCGTTGAAAATTTCGACCAGGCCGTTAAAGAAGGCAATATTGAATCTGCAATAGCCTATGGCGTAAGCATTGAAGAACAACTTGACGCAGTCGAAAACACCCTTGAAGAAAACAGAATGGTTGAGGTTCAGGCTCAATTAGAGAAGAAAACCGGAATGGTTGATAAACGTATTGGACTTCTTGGAGGCTGGAATAACGCCAATGAAGGAGATTTATTCAAAGAATCAGACGGGGTCAGAACTCAGGAAGAAAGTTATGCGAATCTCGGGTTTACAGATGGTACAAAGATCATTGTGGATCCGAATACAGTGGCAGTTATCAGGAAATCGCGAATCGATCGACTGGATGAAAGCAGCGATACTGAAATCAGTTTAGTTGAAGGAGGACTTTTGGCGAAGCTTTCTGCTGCTGCAACAGAACGAAGTAATTACATACTAAATGCAGGAAGCTCTCAATCGGAACTTCGCACCCAAAACTTTTATGCCGAAGCCGATACGGATGAAACAGTAAAACTTACCAATTATGACGGGGTTGCAAATGTAAGTGCAAACGATGTTACTATCACTATTCGAAAGAATGAGGGAACCATTGTACGTGAAGGAGAGCCTCCATCTGCTCCAATTCAATTACTTCCCGCTCCGGAATTAGTATGGAGCAGACAAGATTCGGTTGTGTATTCCGATCAAATTATCTACTCCTACCAATTGGTTGAAAATGCCCGGTATTATATTGTACAACGCAGCAGTTCGCCATCTTTTGATGTTGATTTGGAAGAAGTTCAGTTGGTAAATAACAGCGCTTTACTCTCCTACCTTACCCTGGGAACTACCTATGTGCGTGTTCAGGCGGTTGACAATCTTGGGCTTCGGGGGCCTTATTCTGAACCGACCAGGATTATCCGAAATGTCGACAACCAGGCTCCTCCCGCTTTTATCGACGGACTAAACGGGAATATACTTTTCACATTGAATGAAAGTATAGAAATTATGGGACTTACCCAGCCAGATGCACGTATCCTTATTGATAATATGCCGGTAGCAGTGCAGGCTTCTGGTCGTTTCATTAAAACCATACAGAATCTAAAAACCGATCAGGCTGTGTCTGTAATCGCTTCTGATGCTTCCGGGAATAATACCAACCGTACAATCAGGGTGGTAAAACTAACCGAAGAGACTCTATTCAATTTTGCACTGAGTGGTGCTTCAGGCAGAGATCCTATTCGTGTTAATAACCCAACGGTAACTTTCTCTGCGGAAGCATATCCGGGCCTCGAAGTTATTATTAATAATGGAGGTAATACCCGGAGGGTGGTTACAGATTCTCAAGGCAGATGGGGTATAACAATGAGTATGCAAGAAGGCGAACTTTCTGTTACATTTAAGGATACCCAAACAGGTGAATCTTATTTGTCAAAATCATTTACAGTAGTCGCTAACTAATAGTTCACATGCACAAAAAATTCGTATTCCTTGTGGTCTTTCTCGGGTTCGGGATGTCAGGATATGCCCAGGAAATATATTTATCTATTTCCGGGACTGATGTTTCTGTGGCAAGTGGGGACAACAGAAATCAGTACGATATATGGATTAAACCCGGAGTTGCTGCCCCTGATGGTAGCCTCCAGATTTTTGATGCAGGACTTGGTGGTGCCGTTGATTTGATATCCCAGGAAACAGCGAATACCACCACGAGTTTCCAGCTCTTTAATTTTGATGAACTCTACTCGCTTTCCGACAATACTGTAGAATCAAAAAATGAACCTGCCGATTCTCTTGCATCTTTGGTTACGAGGAATGAAGAGCGCTTTCGAAATCGCTGGGTTCCTCTGGCCTCGGTTTCCGGGGGTTCTAACGGATATATAGTCCGGGTGTCTACAAGCTCAGGCGATGACGTTAACAGTTTTAATTTTAGGGTGGTTTCGCCTACAGGACAGGTTTTAAGTGGCTCGTCGTGGAAAATCATCTCAATCGATCTTTCTGTTGGAGTATACCGCTCGACCGGTAACACCCTTTACCAGTTAAAGCCTTACAATCCCGAAGTTAGCCTGGTGGTTCCGGCTTTGGTTGTTAGTGGCGAAGAAGATTCAGAGATAAATAAGATTGATGCGTTTGGTGAACTATTCCCTGTAAGCGAAAACGTATTACCTCAAACCAAATTTGGTATTCAAAACGAATGGGGTATTCAAATATCAGGATCGGAACAATGGCTTAATACATTCACTATTTTTGGGGAGGAACGCCCTGTGCTTTGGGAATTTGAACCTATTGCTGTTTCCGGTTTTCAGAAGCCTCCGCTTACAATCAGCGAAATTGAAGCCTCTACTCAGTGTACCGATAAAACATTTGAACTTGCCGGAAATCTATTCTCTAACTCTGATTTGAATAATGCACGCTGGGTGTTCAATGAAAATCAGATTGCCAATGGAGGCACCCCCACTATTTCTTTTGAAGATCGCGGGCAGGTACCTTTAGATATTCTTATTCCTAATGACCGTTCATATTTCCCACAGTTCTGGTCGTATGCGCAAATAGTTTTTGTAAATACTCCTCCCATAGCCCGGCTTGAAGCCACAAAAACAATACTCTCCCCATCCGAAGAGCTGGTTTTAGACGCTTCGGAGTCTTATGACTTGGAGGGACAGGAGGTTGAATTCACCTGGTTCGTAAATGGTACCCGGCGAGGAACAGGCCCGAACTTCACTTTTTCAAATACGGTTTCCGGGTTATATGCAATATCTGTACAGGTATCAGATGGTGGAACTTCCGTTAATTGTAGCATTTCTGAACGAGAGGTTCAGATTCGGGTGAATACCCAGCCATACGCTGAAATTGAATCCGTACCTATTGCCGGCACTAATGAACCCATTGTATTGCGTGCAACCAATCAATCCGATTCCGATAATGATAACTTAACCTACCTCTGGGAAGGTATTGGGGTTCCGCCAAATTCAACAGAATCTTCCATCACCGTTCAACATGAATTACCGGGAGTGTACCCGGTTCGCTTAACCATTAATGACGGCTCAGGTTCTGAGAATGCGTCTTATTCAGTGAACAGAGTATATGAGGTAAATGCAGAACCTATCCCTGAGTTTTCAGTACCTGAAAATGTTGCTCCTGGCGATGTATTTGCACTAAATGCCATTGAATCCGAAGACCCCAACCAGGATGAACTCACGTATTCCTGGTTGCTTAATGGAAATGAAGTGGCCCGGGAAGAAGTTTCCACTATTTCCCTGGATGAACCCGGAGATTTTGAAATCACTCTTGTTGTAGACGACCAGCGCGGAGCATCTAATTCTGTTCAAAGGCTTTCCAAAATTGTACATGTAAATGCTCCTCCGCAACCAGTTATCACTGCCGTTCCAATCACTTCAAGTGCATTGGTTGAATTTGAAGCATTAGAAAGTTCCGACACTGAATCAGATCTCCAATCATATATTTGGGACTTTGGTGACGGAAACAGGGGAACAGGCCCCCAAGTTAGCCATACGTACCAGTCAACCGGCACCTATACCGTTCGGTTAACAGTTGATGATGGATCCAGCCTGGCGAACAGCGTCCAGAGTTCGGAACATGTTATAGTGGTAAACAGCTTTCCTACTGCGAGTTTTGAAGCTCCACTCGTAGTTGCTCCGGGGGAAGAGTTTACGATTGATGGCTCCTCCAGTAATGATGCAGAAGGGTCAATTACCAGGTATGAGTGGTTTACCAATGCTCAACCTTCCGGTACCGGTGAAAGAACGAATCTTGTACTCAATGACCCCGGATTACATACTCTATCGCTTTCTGTAAACGATGATTCAGGTTTTGATGAAGCACGTGGATTTATTTCCAAACAAATCCGGGTAAATCAGGCCCCGGTAGCTCAGTGGAGAACAGACCCTCCGCAGCTCGTTCCAAATGCAGAAATTAAGTTTATTGCTGATCAGTCATACGATGCAGATGGAACAATAGAACGCTATGAATGGGCATTTGATGACGGCACAGTAATTCGTGGCGAAACTGTCCAGCGATTTTTCACCGATGGGGGTGAAAAACGATTTACACTAACCGTGACCGACCAGGATGGAGTGTCAAATTCTACAACCACAGTTCAAGGGGTGGTAAATGTAAATCATCAACCTTATATCATTACCAACTCAATGGTCCGGAGTAATACCTTAGATGTTCGCCTGGATGCAACTGAAAGTTATGACCTGGACAATGACGCTATTACCTTCGAATGGACGCTGCCAAACGGGACAAAAAGGAGCGAATCTTCTTTTACGTGGAAAGCCCCTGAACCTGGTGTGCATTTTGTTGGACTTACCGTTGATGATGGGTTGGGGCTCGAGAACAGCGTTAACACAGAATCCATAACGGTAATGGTAAATCAACCAGTAGAAGCAGTGGTCGATTCTGTAATCGCGTCCTGCACAGGGCAAACAGTTTTATTCAATAGTTCAAGAAGTTATGACCCTGATGGGGATGCATTCCGGGTTCTTTGGGATTTTGGAAACGGGGTAACTTCAGAAGAAGCAAATCCCTCCTATGTGTATGAAATACCTGGTATTTATGAAGCAAAACTTACTCTTGATGACGGATTTTCCGGCGAAAGTACCGTAGCGAAAATCCCTGTAATTATTGAAGGTTCACCTGTCGCAAAATTCACTCTTGACGAGACGACCATCTGTGTAAACTCCGCTATTAATCTGGATGGAACTCAAAGCACCGACCCTTCAGGATCTCTCCCCTCCTTTAGTTGGGATTTAGGAGATGGTAACTCTGCTACTGGTTCTCGCTACCGCCATATTTTCACTGAGCCAGGCGAGTATACCATCACCCTTACGGTAGAAGGCTCAGGATCAGGACAATGCAGTAATGTAAGCCAGGTTAGTGCCAGTGTTACCGTTATTGAAGGCCCCACAGCATCTTTCGATCTACCGGAATGGATCGCCCCCGGAGAGCCTATAATTCTTGATGGTTCCGCTTCTTTTGCCGAAGGTGGCTTCCGAAACGCAACCTGGATTATCGATTCTGATTCCTCTTCCCATGAGATTGAAGGACTTACTTCCACCCATATTTTTGAAGAACCTGGTGAATACTTTGTTACCCTGAACCTGGAAACAAATGCAGAAACGGATTGCAATACAGTTAGCCTTACGAAATCCATAAAAGTAAATGCAGCTCCTCAAATTCAATGGGAATTGGTTGAGAATTTCCCGGCGGGAGGAGATTTAAAACTGGATGCATTTGATAGTTATGACCCGGATGGCTTCATAAAGCAGTATAAATGGTATCTGGACGATGGTTTCGTAAGTACCAATGCAAGTGAACTGGTAAAAGCAGTTACTCCGGGCCGCCATAAAGTTACCCTGGAGATTACAGATAATTCTTCGGCGTCTAACAACTTTAAAACCGTTGATAAATACTTCTTTGCAAACAGCAGCCCGAAACCTACCATCCAGGCACCTGCACTTATTTACCAAAACCAGGAAGTAGCTTTGCGCTCGGGTTTGGCCCAGGATGCCGATGGAGATTTATTAACAACCACATGGAAACTTGACGGACAACCGCTTGCTACCCCTGTATTCCGGGCGAGTGAGCCACGAACCTATACCGTTACCCTGATTCAAAATGATGGCCGCGGCTTATCCAATTCTGTGGACTCTACCCTCCTTCAGATAAACCCGGTTCAAATCCCAGCTATTGAACCTGTGTATCCCGGCAGGATTGCCGTTGGGGGGTCTTTTTCGGTTGGTTCATTAAACATTGGTGAGAATTGGGCTTTTGAAAACTCAGGGTTCTTCGAGACTTCCTGGAGAGCCCTCGAGGCCGGTGAACAGGAGTTCACCCTTGGCTGGATCCCCCAGGGCCAACCGCTTCACCAAAACACTTTTACAATTACAGTAGTTGAAGCTCTGCAATTCACGGAACCTGCTACTCCTATCATCATCGACTGGAACCCGGCAAATCCTACTACGGTATTGAAAGCCCCTGCAGTGAACCGGAAAATCTCCGAAATAGACATCATTTGGAAACAGGGCGGACAGGAAATCGGACGTGGTCTTCAAATAAGTCCAACACTCATCCGCGGGCAAAACCGATTCACTATAGAAGTCACAGATTTGAACGTTGCTCAATCCAGCCCGTTAAGTGTCGATCTGATTGTGACAACGCAATAAATACAACTATTTACCCTTGCTGTTTCACCTTTCTTTTAAAGGTAAATCATGGTAATTTTATTTGTTTTCGAATATAGCTTATCACTCATTGAAGATTGTAATTATTGGCGCAGGAGAAATTGGTTACGACCTGGCAAGCGTACTCTCCAAAGAAAAACATGATGTTACGGTACTCGATCACCAGAAAGAATGCCTTAACAGAGCTTCAGATACTATCGATTGTTTAGCCATAGAGGGAAACGCGACCTCCGGGAAAGACTTGGTAAACGCCGGGGTTAACATCGCTGATATTGTTATCTCAGTTACCAGTGTGGATGAGGTTAACATTATTGCCTCAATGATGAGCAAAAGATTGGGTGCAAAGATGGTAATAGCCCGGGTTCGAAGTGATGAATTTTCTCACAAGAATGCCCCGCTTTCCCCCGCAGATTTGGGAATTGATGTGATGATTCACCCCGAACTTTCCGCCGCAAAAGAAATCGCGCATTTATTAAAACGTTCGGCTGCATCGGATGTAATCAATCTGGCTGAAAACCGGATGCAATTGATTGGAATTCGCCTGGAACGCAATTCTCCGTTAAGTGGAAAATCATTAATCGATTATTCCGCCGAATATTCTGACATTACCTTTCGCGTAGTTGCCATCGGCCGCAGAGGGTTGACACTCGTACCAAAAGGCCCTGTTCGTCTCCAGGCTTTCGATCAAATCTTTGTACTGGCTAAAACCGAGGATATACCCCGTATTGTAGAAACCACAGGAAAAAAGGAAACGGAACTTCATCGTGTGATGATTTCAGGGGGATCTGCCATTGGTTCTATGATTGCCCGGATTTTATGCACCGATCAGACCAAAAAATGGTCCATCAAACTCATTGAACCCGATTATGATAAAGCAGAAGAACTGGCGATTGAGCTAAAAAATGCTATGATTTTGCATGGAAATCCTACTGACCCAGACCTGCTTGCCACGGAAGGAATTACCGACATGGATGCCTTCATAGCTGTTACAGACGACGAGGAATCGAACATTATCTCCTGCTTAATGGCTAAGCATCTGGATGTAAAGAAAACCGTTGCTTTAGTTTCAAAACCAGATTTTATTCCCCTAAGCCAAACCATTGGTTTAGATGCCGTAATTAATAAGAAAGTAGCTGCTTCCAATGAAATTCACCGCTATGTGCGAAAAGGAAAAGTGATATCGGTCACAGAGTTGAGGGGAATTAAGGCAGAGGTAATCGAACTACAGGCTACAGAAAAATCGAAAGTAGTTGGTAAGGAAATCCAAAAACTGAAACTACCAGATGCTTGCGTCATCGGTGGGGTATTGTGTAATGGATCGGTTGAGATTGCAACCGGCTCAACAGTAATAAAACCAAACGACCGTGTAATGGTTTTCTGCATGCCCGAAGCAATAGACAAAGTAACCCAATTATCCCAGTAATGGCGCTTCAAAGTCCCATTAGTTCTCTGAACCGGCCTAAAATAGATTTTTTAGTCGTTTTGGGAATTCTTGGCGCTTTCATTTTCTTCATGGGTTTTGCCCTGTTGCTCCCATTTATTGTTGATCTTATTTACATGGAGGGTACCTGGCTTTCCTGGTTGCTCTCTGCAGCAATTGCTTTCATTGTTGGGGGCTTTCTCTGGTATTTCTTCAGGCCCAAAGCAGAACTTCGAATCCGGGAAGGTTTTTTAGTTGTCAGCCTCACCTGGCTAATCCTTTCTTTTGTTGGAGCGCTCCCTTTTGTCATTTCGGGGACTCTTCCGGACTACACCGATGCCGTTTTCGAAACCATGAGTGGCCTCACCACTACAGGTTCTACCATTTTGGGTGGAACCACTGCTAACGGTTTGATTACCCCCACTATCGAAGAACTTCCTAAAAGCTTTCTATTCTGGCGATCACTTTCTCATTGGTTGGGCGGAATGGGAATCATCGTGCTCTCACTGGCAATTTTACCTTTACTGGGAATTGGAGGAATGCAGCTATTTCAGGCAGAATCGCCCGGCCCAACGGCCGACAAACTCACTCCAAGAGTACAGGAAACGGCTAAATTGCTTTGGGTAGTGTATTTTGCTTTTACCATGGCGGAGTTTCTCTTGCTTTGGGTTCACCCTTCGATGGATTGGTTCGATGCCATAAACCATGCCTTTGCCACACTTGCCACCGGGGGTTTTTCTACCAAAAATGCCAGTATCCAGGCCTTCGATTCTGCCTACATAGATTGGGTGATTACCATTTTTATGTTCCTGGCCGGGATTAACTTTGCCATGCATTTCCGCTTACTTCGTGGAGATCATACGATGTTTCTGAGTAACCGGGAAACCCGGTTTTATACACTTATTACAGTAATTGGGATAATCGGAATTACTTTTTCGCTATGGTTTTTTGATGGAAGAAGTTTCTTAGAGGCACTTAGATACGGTGCCTTCCAGGCAGTTGCCATTATTACAACCACCGGGTTTGGTACCGATGACTATGAGCTTTGGTATTCCTTCGGAGCCTTTTTCCTGTTTCTTCTTTTCTTTACAGGGGGAAGTTCAGGCTCAACATCTGGTGGAATTAAAATGATTCGTTGGATGATCCTTATTCGAAATACCAGCCGCGAGATTAAGCAAATCATTCATCCCAAAGCCATCCTTCCCGTTCGCATTGGAGAACAAGCCATCGACATGAACATTCAGCGCACCGTACTGAGTTTTTTCATCTTGTATGTCTTCATTTTTGCAACCGGGGCCTTCGTCATCAGCCTGTTCGGTTATGATCTTATGAGTTCTATGGGCGCAAGTATTGCCGCTTTAGGAAATATTGGACCCGGCTGGGGAGAATTTGGCCCCACCGATACCTACGCTCCTCTTCCAAACCTTGCCAAATGGGTGCTTATTATGCTCATGATGATCGGCCGCCTCGAAATCTTCACCGTACTCATCATCTTCTCTCCTGCCTTTTGGAAGCAGTGATTGATAGTCATTTCCTTCTTCTATAGTAGTTCATCTTTATTCGTGTTACTCTGCCAGAATTTTTACCGGGGAACCCTGTAATCAATTATCTTCATATGAACGAATAATTTATGAAAGAAATGGACGGCAGAATCAACTATGAATTTCATACTAAAATGTGGAAACACGCTTCCCCCGGTGGCTGGTATTTTGTTTCCCTGCCCAAAGTTTTATCCAAAGAAATAAGAGAGAACTTACAATGGCAGGAAGAAGGTTGGGGACGGATGAAGGCATTTGCTGAAATCGGGGAAGTGAACTGGAAAACCGCCATTTGGTACGACACCAAAATGGAGACATACTTACTCCCCATTAAAGCTGAAATCAGAACAAAATCAGACCTTGAACTAAACAAAGAATTTAAAATGGGTATTTGGATTTAATGCAATCTGGAAGGCATTTATTTCAAAATTGATGATGTACTCATCATCTTCTCTTCTACCTTTTGGAAGCAGTGATTAACCTTTTTTTAGCATTAATTGTTTTTTAGTGACTTTATCCCCAAGCTTTATACAATAAGGTGAACAAAATTCACTTTACCCTGTAGTTGTAGAACATTGAGATTAATCGAATGAAAATGATCACTTCTTATCCGGAAGTTAAGATACTGGTTTTTAGCGGGCTAACCTGGGCATTCCTGACTCTTGTAATCAGGGTTTCCGGACTCTTGGCTACAAACTGGTTCAAGGTAATCCCAGACTACCTCTTCTGGGCTGTCCTTGTAATATGGTCAGTTTTGCCACTTTTACATTTTCAAGGAAAACGCTCTGCAGCAAGGTATATAGTGCATGCCCTGCGGGATAAGCACCATAAACGGAACGTTACCAGCAACTCAGAACAATAAATGGAAAATTGGAACCATAGCACCCTTGTATTTCTGGACTACTTCTT
>JAKSCW010000191.1 GCA_022360375.1 Balneolales bacterium | reverse complement strand
GAATTATTCCAAGTTTCGAGCCCGAGTATTATCCGAGTCCGAATTAAAATGAGCACGAGTAGTGATAAAGCTCGGTAATAAATCGAGCACACTGGCAGATTGGGCACGATTTGATGTTGGATACTAAATTCGGGTGCGGTTTATGAACCGGGTCCTACTTATTTAAATCGGGTTCGGTTCCACAGCAACAAATATTGATCCGACTTCATTAAAAGTCAGAACATGCCCTACTTTTCGTAAGACTTTGATTACAAATTGTGATTTCGGGCCCGTTAAGTTACCGGGTCTTTCGAGAAACGGGCCCCAGACCTCTTCATTACGTCACCAGATCACCTGGCTTTCATCAGGGATGGACGGTGTATCCATAGCAACAGCTGACGACAGATGAGAAGCCTCTTCCGGCAAACGTCCGTAACATTCACCGTCCTCGATGCTAAATGTAAAACAGTAGTAAAATTTCAGTAAATCGTGACCGTCCTCGATGCTAAATGTAAAGCAGTAGTAAAATTTCAGTAAATCGTGACGGAAGAAATCAACCGTTAGTTGTAAAAGGGCCAGAAATTGTTTACCATGGTAAAAATGCTTATAATTTAACTCTAAGCCGTAAACGTCACTACTCCATTAAGAATCTCATATCACAATTCGATAAAAATGGGGGTCACAAAACTAGTTTTTGGGTTATAAGCACTCAAAGCTAAAATCAAGGGTGTTTCTGACAAGTTATACTGTTGCTATGGTAACCTATCATGTCATAACGATTACCATTATTGGTTCAGCAATGGCTGGGCGTTTTTGTGGTACTAACATTGTAGCATCACTTGATAAAGAGTAGTAGAATAGCTGCTAGGAAAATGTTGGAACCAAATTGTGATTTAAGCGCCGTGTTCTCTTGCACCTTTGATTCACCAGACTTTACTTTGATGCTGTGTCAATATAGCACTTATATCACGTTTTTCCCCTAATTTTCATCTTTTTTCGCAAGGTAAAATTTTAGTCACGACTTCCAAGACAGTCATCAGCTCGGTTGGAGAAGCAGTGTTAACCCTAAGAATCCCGCATGAGGAAATGATAGTCGATTGATACGACAGAATTAACCATGCATAAACTTGTTTAAATATTCAAGGAAGAGATTTGTTTTGCCAGCTGATAAGAAAGCATTGTTGTCTGGAATGTCTGGAATGCCAGGGGCAAGTTTTGTTGATACTCAGGTAGATTAATCGATATTTTTATCTAATATAAGAAGGTACAGATAACTTGTTACTTCCAATGCAATCTAATTTCCCAGATCGTTTACGGACATCAACAACCAAGAGGGTGGTAGTCAGTCCACCATTTTGGCTGGCTAAATATCAAGCTTTAGCCAGATGTCGTGCAATCAATAAAAATTACTTTGTTCTTATTGCCAATGTAATCAAACCCATTCAATCCTTACACCTGGGACAGTACTAAATAAAGAGTCAACTCTACTGTGTTAGCTCTGGACTTAAAAAGATGACACACGCAAGCTGATCAAAGCTTTGAATCACTCAAACAACGTCATCATCGCAAACAGCGTCGGTTTGGAATTGACCAGTACATTACGGTCAGACCTGACGGTCTCCTTCGAAAATGGATAGTATTACCCCCAGAATGACAATCTACGTTTCCACGTAATAGATTTTGAGTACGAAAATACCCTGATGAGGATGGAAATCACACCAACTGAGGCAAATATTCTTGGTTTTCACGTGACGTCAGAAAAAAATTAAAATTAAATTAAAATTTAAAATGTTCGGAAATTACCTTTGTCGGGTAAAAGCCATTTTTAATTAATATCTGCTGGCCTGTCTTCAGCGCGGTAGACCGCTTTGCTTTGAAAATAGAATATAGCTTTGTTTCACAATGCGTGACATAAGCATTGTTACTGGGTAACTTGTTACGAGCACGAAATTATCGATTCGCGTTATGTTTTCGAGTTCTGAGTAACCGATATGTAGAGAGAAGTGCCTATGCGAATGTTTTCAAGTTTATCAGAGAAAATAAACGTTTGAGAGAACCAAAGTAAACTCCAGATGTTTCCACTGGTTTCCAGCCAAGAGCCCCCAAATGGGTCAACGGTATGCGTAATATCCGTTTCTTCCTGGATAATGGTTTGGGTGTTCCGTGCAATCCTCGAAGACGTTTCTGTTGGAAGTGAAATTGCTTCATCATAGCTATTTGTATGTAGCGATTGAGTTCCTCCTAAAACAGCTGCCATGGCTTCAATAGTGGTTCGAACCACATTATTCAATGGGTCCTGTGCGGTAAGTGACCACCCCGAGGTTTGGCAGTGTGTCCGCAGCATCATAGATTTTGGATTCTGTGGATTGAAGTGTTCTTTCATAAGTTCAGCCCATAATGTCCTGGCTGCACGGAGCTTGCTTACTTCCATCAGGAAATTCATCCCAATGGCAAAAAAGAAAGATAATCTCGGGGCAAAAGAATCGACATCCAGTCCCCGGTCTACTGCGGCTTTTACGTATTCCAAACCATCTGCCAGCGTGAATGCCAGTTCCAACGCAGAATCTGCACCGGCTTCCTGCATATGGTATCCGGAGATAGAAATCGAGTTAAAACGCGGCATATTCTGGCTTGTGAATTCAATGATATCGGAAACCAGGCGCATGGATTGATGCGGAGGGTAGATGTAGGTGTTGCGTACCATGAATTCTTTTAAAATATCGTTTTGAATGGTTCCGCTAAGTTGCTCCATCCTAACGCCTTGCTCTTCTGCGGCTACAATATATGCGGCAAGTACCGGAATTACCGCTCCGTTCATAGTCATGGAAACTGACATTTTATCTAACGGAATACCATCAAACAAGATCTTCATGTCTTCCACGGAATCGATCGCCACCCCGGCCTTCCCCACATCTCCAACTACCCGGGGGTGGTCGGAATCATATCCTCTGTGTGTGGCTAAATCGAAAGCAACGCTTAATCCTTTTTGTCCTTTTTCCAGGGCTTTTCGATAAAACCTGTTCGATTCTTCAGCGGTTGAAAACCCCGCATACTGGCGAATCGTCCAGGGACGCTGGGTATACATGGTTGGGTATGGGCCTCGTGTAAATGGATATGCGCCGGGATCGCCCGCTTCAGCTTTTCGTTCTTTGAGATCAGAATGGGTATACAGTGACTGAATATGAATTCCTTCCGGACTTACGCGCCCCTTTTCTGAGGTAGTTTTTGTGTCGCTCATCACAACTTAGGTTCGTTCATGGAAACGGTTTTTCAACCTGAATGTACAATTTTCACGTTTTGAAAGTAAGGAGAGCTTTGTGAATTTGGGGTGAAGGAAATTAGGAATTAGAGGTATCTGACCAGCAAATTTAAAAACTCCCTTTTGAAAACCTTATACTTAAGCCTGATTTTCCTTTTCTTCGATTGCTATTTCAAATTCATTTCCGTCTGGGAGGAAGTAAAGCCTTCTTCTTCGAATTTCTCAATCCCAAAGTTCTCTTCCATTTCTGCGCGTAGTTTTTGAATAGAAAGGCCACTGGTTAGTGAACCATTTTTAGAAATGGAAATTCTACCTGTTTCTTCCGAAACCACTAATACAAATACATTGTTGATTTCACTTACCCCAACCGCAGCGCGGTGCCGTGTTCCAAATGATTGTGCAATATTTGGATTTTGGGAAATGGGAAGATAAGTACTTGCCGCAACAATACGGTTGTTCCGGATGATTACCGCACCATCATGTAGAGGTGTCTCCCTGCGAAAGATTGAGATTATCAGCGGAGCAGTAATTTTAGAGTCAATTTCCACTCCGCCATCGATAATATCCTGCAAACCCGAGCTTTTGGCGAAAACAATAAGTGCCCCGATTTTCTCTTTTGAGAGTACTTTTACCGACTCAATCACTTCATCGATCATTTCACCGGAACTTGAACGTGCAAAAAAACGATCAATACTGGTATTGGTTCCAAGCCTGTATAAAAGTTTACGGATTTCGGGTTGAAAAATGATGAATACGGCAAGAATCCCTACATCCAAAATTCCACTTAAAATGAAATCGATGGTATCAAAGCCCAATACTCTGATCCCAAGATTAATGATCACAAGCAACACAATTCCAATACCCACCTGAATCGCAATGCTACCTCTAATCCATTGATATAGGTAGACCAGGACGCCGGCAATAAGCAGCGTCTCAATGAAATCCATAATTCCAAAATCCAGAAACCCTATGGGAATCAAGGCTGGCTCCTTCTTAAGATTGAGATTGAATCGCGTTGAATATACGAATTGAATCGGAGGCTTCCTTCACATCATGAACCCGAAGAATTGTTGCACCTTTCATTAATGAATGATAATGGACTGCAATGGTTCCGGTAAGGCGTTCGTTGGTAGGGCGGCCGTCTAATAGTTGCCCAATCATAGATTTTCGTGAAGCTCCGACAAGTAAAGGGAAACCAAATTTTTGGAAAGTGTCAAGTTGGGAAATCAATTTTAAGTTGTGTTCCAGTTTTTTACCAAAGCCTATTCCCGGATCAAGAAAAATATTGTGTACCCCTCCCGCTTTCAGTACTTGTATTTTGTCTTCAAAGAAGGAATTTAAATCATCGATAACATCTTCATAAGCAGGCTTTAGTTGCATGGTTTTGGGGTCACCTTGAGAGTGCATTAACACATACCCTGATTCATATTCTTTACAAAGTTCGATAAACCGGACTTCCTTCTCTAACCCACTCACGTCATTCACTATTTTTGCACCCACGTCGAGAGCCTGCCTTGCTACCTCATACTTCGTAGTATCGATGGAATAGAGTGTGTTTGGAAAATGTTTAATCGCTTCCTTCAAAATTGGAATTACCCGATTCAATTCTTCTTCTTCAGGAACAGGATCAGAACCCGGACGTGTAGATTCCCCACCAATATCTATGATGGACGCACCCTGTTCAAGCATAATATGAATTCGATCTAATGCTGATGAAATCAGATTGAACTTTCCTCCATCACTAAAAGAATCGGGAGTGGCGTTTAGAATCCCCATTACCTGGGGTGTTTCAAAAGACAGGGTTACCAATCTTCTACAAGGTCGCCTAGTTTATCTTCTTTTTGTGCCCATTCATCTGCATCGGGTAATGCATCTTTAGTTTCATTTATAATACGATCTTCCCAGGCTTCAGATAACCGTTCGTTTAGTTCAATGTAGTCTTCCCACTTCGACGGAACCTCATCATCTGGGTAAATAGCCTCAACAGGGCATTCTGAAACACATGCATCGCAATCGATACATTCATTAGGATCAATAGCCAAAAAATTCGGGCCTTCGCGGAATGCATCAACCGGGCAAACTGAGGCACAATTCGTGTATTTGCATTGAATGCAAGGTTCAGTAACAACGTACGCCATATTATTGTGGAGTGAGTTTTAGATGATTTTAAAAGAAATATCTACCCGAACAAAATTAGATTCAATCCAAATAATTGCAAGTGCTAAAATACTTCCTCTTTTATTTGAGTATTTCTTTTACACCATCAAATGGATATCTGTACCAGCAAGAGGAGTTCTTCGAAATCGGAAGTAAGCTTAAACCTTGAAATTCGAT
>JAKSCW010000457.1 GCA_022360375.1 Balneolales bacterium | reverse complement strand
TTGTTTACTGATTCTCTTTGATACAGGGAAACCGGCAGGGAATACCAAAATTGGAAAGGTTCTTTCAAAGAATCCCAATATAGGGTTCTACCATTTTGAGCCGCTCCCCGATTACCTGATTCCGGAATGGGTGATTGGTTGGGTGAAGTCACATCACCAAAAGCAGATTGATGCCGCTGCCGCCCAGTTATTAGCCCAATTTGTTGGGAATAATCTCCAGTTATTGTCTACAGAAATAGACAAAGTGTGCACTTTTGTGGACACCAGAACCGGGATTAATTCGGAAGACGTAAAAAAAATAATCGGTTCCTATCGCGAATATACAGTCATAGAGCTTAAGGAAGCCATTATCAGACGCGATATGAACCAGGCGCTCTACATCTCGGAACAGATGTTGCAACACAGTAAAACAGACACGGGAGAAATTATTCGGCTCGTGGGGTTCTTTTACAGTGTGTTTGTGAACATCTGGCAAATCCTGAGATTGGCAGAAAAAGGCTTGAATAAAGCCCAGGTGCAAACCCAAATGGGAGTGAGCAATACCTGGTACTTCGACCGACTTTGGAAAGATGCTTCCCAGTTCAGCTACGGTGATATGCCTCGGGTTTTTGAGGCTTTGCTTGATGCTGACAGATCCATTAAAGGATTCTCCACACTAGACACCACGTCCATTCTATTTCTTCTGGTTAAGCGATTAATCGGGTAAGCCCCGAATCGCGCTCTAACTATAACCGGAATTAATACTCAGAGGACGAGATGACTGCATTCAAACGAGCGGCTGTAGCCAAATACAGTGATGAAGATTTGATGGAATATTTTCAGCAGGGAAAAGAAAGTGCATTTAATGAATTGGTAAACCGATATAACGATCGTCTTCATAATTTTTTGTTTAGATATACCCATAATCATCAAGACTGCGAAGACTTAGTCCAGGAGACATTTCTAAGGGTACACAAAAGCCGCCATAGTTACGAGCGCATCGCCAAATTCAGCACCTGGATGTATACAATCGCTATTAACCTGGCCAAGAGTTTGTATAAGAAAAAGCAACGCATGCAGTTAGTTTCTATCCATAAGGATGAAAGAGATCCGGATGCCTTCGAACTTATGATCGAAGATGAGGCGATCCTCCAGGATGAAGTACTTCACCAGCAATTAAGTATTCAAAAACTGGAAGAAGCATTAGATAAGCTTCAGGATGAATTCAAAGAAGTGGTAATCCTTCGCGATATAGAGGAACTTAGCTACGAAGAAATCTCCGCAAAACTGAAGGTCCCAATGGGAACCGTAAAGAGCAGAATTAACCGCGGAAGAGCTCAAATCAGTGCCCAAATTGGAAAATATGTTGACCTCGGAACTTCTTTCTGAAGTGGAACTATAAACGGGGAGATAATAACAAATCCCCCTGTATGAGTGATTTTTTGGAGAAAGAATACCATCCGGTAATCGAAGAATTTATTACTGATTATATCGACGATAACCTAACGGCGACAGAGAGAGACGCTTTCACGGAGGTGCTGGTTTCCCATGATGATCTCCGGGAACTGGCATTCTCCGCGAAAGATGGAAAACGCCTGATGAATTACCTGAGGTTGTTGAAAGCAATGGGTGTCTGAGCCTGAAATCAGGAAACAGCTAGTTCGTACACCGAAAGATCTCGTTTGATTTTGTCTAATTCTTTCTTCGCTTTTTCACTCACTTCTCCGAATTGAGCAGAAGCCTCGTTAAAAAGTACCTCGTAATATTCAATACCTGCATTCAGGTTTTTTAAGAATTTTTGTATGTATCGTTGCTGCTTTGTCGATTGCTCCTCAAAGTTTTGCTCCATTTTCCTTTTTATGTATTGAACATACAGTTGCAGCTCTTTGATAAACATATTAGGCCGGTTCATCATGGTAACCAGGTTAGTTCTTCCATAAATATGGTCTACCATTTCTTTAAGTGAAACTACTTTTTTGAAGTATGCGGTATTGGGACCCGGGCAAATAGCAACCCCATGCGTTCCTTTTTTAAGTTCATAGCCTTTGTCTATTGCGGCTCCATTTCCTAAACCCACACAAAGGCATACTTTTTCAACTATACTTTTAAAAGCCACCTTAAAATCCTGCTCTGGCAGATTCTGTAGCATCAACTCATCGATTTTTTTCTTTTGATACTTCACAGATGCTGTACATAATGGATTTTCACTAACCTCAGTATTTAAGGCGAGGTGTTTTTTAACACAAGGTGCACCAGGTTTTCCTGCTTCAATGCGTGCATTTCTTTCTTGTTCAGCAGAATTCCCCCGAACAGTATTAAAAGAAACACCAAGTGGGGAAACTTCACTCAGGTAATAATCTTCTTCTTTGGCTTTTGAAAGAAGTTGAAGTGTATCTTCATCAATGGTTACTGCTTCAGGAACTAACAGGAAGGGGGAGCCCCAGCCCACCGAATCTACCGCTTTGTTTGTATACAGATACTCATGCTCCATGGCACTTCCTACACCACCCTGTACAGACAGGGTAAAGTTGAGTTTACCAAAATCAGTATTTATGCCGTTTTCTTCGAGTGCACTTTGCATCAGTGGGATAAGTGCGTCCTTTAACCCGACTTTATTTTGATTGAATTCCTCTAAAATGGGCCCCATCAGGAAACCATCAGTAGCAAAAGCATGGCCACCACAATTCAATCCGGATTCTATGCGGTATTCGGAAACCCAAATTCCTTTTTTAGCCAGGAATTTGCCCTGGATAAGAGCTGAGCGGTAATCGCTTACTTTAAGTACCACTTTCTTTTTAATGAAACCGTTTTCATCGGGGAAAAAATCTTTGAAACTGGCGGCATAACTATACAGGCGCGGATTCAGTCCAGCAGAGAAAACAACCGAAGAAGACAGGTTGCTCCGGGCAAAGCCACGCAGAGCGGCATGGGCATCGTTGAAGATGGAATCCTGCTCAGATTCTTTCTTATTTGTTCCTTTGCCATCCAGTTTTGTCATGATGTTTACGTCAATTGAACCAGGAACAATTTGGTCCCTCAGCTTTCGTTGAGCTTCCTTCTTTTGTTCCCCGTCAAGTTTTTCCATCTCATGATAAGCCAGTTTCAGAGGAGATTGATCAGGAAGAAGGTCAAAGTACTTTGTGATTTCTGAACCAGGCACAAATTCAGACTGCTTAAGCTCAGTAAAGTTTTGTTCAACAATTTGTTGAACCAGGTTTAAATAGGCCGTGATTTTTTTGGCCCTGGAATCTGGTTCAGATTCGTCAATTTTCTGGTATTGCAGGTTATATTTACCAGAGTAGTATTCACGCATTTGCTCGGTTAACCGGTGATCAATAATTGAAATAACCGAGGAAATACCGTAATGAGCTACTTTGATAGGTGTGTCTATAGTATACCCAGTACCCATCACTGGGATATGAAAAGTGTGTGGATTTGGCGCAATCATTAATACCTCTGTGTTTATTTAAACAAAAGTGTAGCAATGATTTGTGTAGAAAATATGAATACAGCCTTGAAAGTTATTTAATGAGCATCATTTTTTGGGTGGAGACAAACCCTTCAGTTTCTAACCGGTAAAAATAAACCCCGCTTGATAACCCTGAGGCGTCAAATTTAATGGTATGTTCGCCGGAAGTTCGTTGCTCATTCAACAATTCAGTTACCAGTCTCCCCGTGACGTCAAAAATGCTAAGACGAACGTGCGAAGCCGTTGGTAACGTAAAATTGATATTTGTAGACGGGTTAAAAGGATTAGGGTAATTTCCTGAGAGTATATATTCAGAAGGGGAGGAGTGTAATTCAGTATTGGTTAAAACCACTCCAAGTTTAACAATTACGGTAGAATATGGTTCAAGGGTAATATTTGTGACCGGGATTTCTGTATCATCAAAGTTGTATGGAAAATTAAAATCATCATCTGATATTTCCCCATAAAGAACCTCTTCGATGCCATACCCGGCAAATCCCGGAAATTCTGAAGAATATTGGTTTGAAAAGACTGCTGATGCATCCTGTATTTTTTCTGATGTCAGATTGGTTGCTATTACAATGGGTGATACTTCACCTGCTAAGGTTCTTCGATAAATCAACATCTCATCATTATCAGATTCTCCGATTTCAAATTCACCGGTTCTAAGCTCTCCGTATTTGTTTCGAATTTGAATCAATTCCCGATAATGATTGAACAGAGAACTATCGTTTTGTTGCATAGTTGCAACATTAAACTCCATGTAATTGGAATTGAGAGCTCTCCACGGGGTACCAGCAGTAAATCCGGCATTTACCTCGGTATTCCACTGCATAGGTAGCCGGATATCCTCATCGGGTTTTTTGCCCAACATTCCTACTTCTTCCCCATAGTACAGGTAGGGGATTCCGGGCATAGTTAGATACAAAGAGGCAGCCGCTTTCGCTTTATTGACATCGCTTCCCAGCACATTCATTACCCTGTCCATATCATGATTGGTTAAAAAAGTACTGAATTGCAGAAAAGGGTACTCATCATATACTTTCTGTATAGTCTGGGACAGATTTGCAGAGTTCCCGGAGTTTACAGCATTGATCATCGAATAGGCCAGGTCAAACTCAAAGGCATAATCCAGCCGGTTGTTGGTGATGTATTGCAATACAACGTCGGTGGGTTCCCAGGCTTCTCCAACTGCAAATGCTTCAGGGTTAGCGGTTTTAAGATTAGTATTGAAATAGGCCCAGAAATTCAATGTTTCCGGAGTGTTCTTAAGCAAACTGCCGTTTTCGTGGATGTACAGAACGGCATCCTGACGAAATCCATCGATCCCGATTTCATTGATCCAGAAATCAGAGATAGAAAACATGGAATCTTTCACCGCCGGGTTATCATAGTTTAAATCGGGCATTCCACTCCAGAACAAACCATAATAATACTCTTCGTTATTTTGGTGCCATACACTTTGGCCCCAGGGTCCGTTGTACCCGGGGTGGTTTTCTTCCCAGCGGTAAAAATCCCGAAAATGTTCATCCCCATCAGCTGATGCAATAAACCATGGATGTTGGTTGGAGGTATGGTTCATTACATAATCGATAATTACTCTGATCCCCCTGGAATGGGCTTCCTCCAAAAAAGTCTTAAAGTCCTCCATAGTGCCATAGTCGGGATTAATTGCACGGTAATCGGTCACATCGTACCCATGATAAGAAGGAGAGGGATGAATAGGCATGAGCCAGATTCCTCCAATACCCAAATCTGTATCTGTGTCCGGATTTCCATCGTTTAGGTAATCCAGTTTTTGAGTTAATCCGTTGAAATCCCCAATGCCATCACCATCTGAGTCATAAAAACTGCGAACAAAAATCTCATACCATACCACTTCATTCCACCATTCCGACTCTGACGTTTCTGGTTCAATTACTGTGATGTAGTTTTCAACCAGCATGGTATCGCTTACTGTGCCATTTGAAACAATAAGCTGTACATCGAATGAGCCTAATTGGCTGTACAATATGGTGGGATTAGCTTCGAAAGAAGTTTCAGGTGATCCCCCTTCAAAATGCCACTCAATTTCAGTAAAGGCCCCCTCTGAAAGGTTATAAAAGGTTACTTCCTTACCTATTGTGGTTGAAGTTACGGCGCTAAACATAGCAAGCGGATCTCCGGTTGGTGGTTCTGCATCATTATACCATACCAGGATATGGTTACTATCAGCCTGAACGGTATAGGATCGGTTATTACCCGCTCCGGGAAATTCTTCGCGATCATCCCAGGTGCCGTTATACCTGAATTTATATTGGATAGTGCTACCAACTGTAATTCCATCAATTTCTATTGAGTAGATAGAATCCTGGTCA
>JAKSCW010000293.1 GCA_022360375.1 Balneolales bacterium | reverse complement strand
TGTTCTTGAACATAAAGAGTTAGAGAGGGCAGCTAAAATAGTTTTTCAAAGAAAAAATGCTACGAGTATAATGACTGCTGTATCTGCTCTTCTTTCGATAAAACTGTATTTAAATGAGTTAGAATAGGTTTCAATTTGCAATAATTCTCTTCTCTGCTAGGCTTATCTTTCACTAAACTAAATTCTACTAACTAATAAATGCCCAAAACCCAATACACTACCCACCTTGGAATGGTGGACATTTTACCAGATGAGTCTCCAAAATGGCGTGCCCTGGAGGCCATAATTCATGAGGAAGCCACCAAATTCGATTTTGAAGAAATTCGCACTCCAATCCTGGAACAAACGGAATTGATTAAACGTGGAGTAGGGCAACTAACTGATATTGTTACCAAAGAAATCTTTGCCTTCACTAAAGGAGATAGCAATTACGTGCTACGACCCGAACTTACCGCTCCCGTAGTACGGTCGTTTGTGCAACATACATTAGCTCAACGTGGGGGAGTTCAAAAACTATACTACATTGGCCCAATGTTCCGGGCTGAACGACCACAAAAAGGCAGGCAGCGTCAGTTCCACCAGTTTGGTTTGGAATTGATTGGCACGGACAACCCACTGGCTGACGTAGAGTGTATCACATTTATGATGCGTATTTATCAGCGCATCGGGATTAAAAATTTTACCCTGAAATTAAATTCGGTAGGTGATCCTGAAAGTCGCGAAGGATATAAGGATGTTTTACGCAAATATCTTCAACCGCACTTTGATCAATTAAGTGAGCTTTCCCAAAAACGCCTGGAAAAGAATCCGATGCGCATTCTCGATTCCAAAGAACCAGAAGACCAGGAGTTCATCAAAAATGCGCCAATGATTAGCGATCATCTAAATGAAGAATCAAAACAGCATTTTGAGTCGGTGAAGTCTTATTTGGATATGCGGGGGATTGAATATGTAATCGACCCGCTCTTAGTCCGGGGAATGGATTACTACACCAAAACCGCTTTCGAATTAACCAGCTCTGACCTTGGTTCGCAAGATGCATTAGCAGGCGGTGGCCGATATGATTTGCTGGTTGAAGAAATTGGAGGCCAGCCCACACCAGCGGTCGGGTTTGCAGCCGGAATGGAACGCCTTTTCATTGCTTGTGAAGAACTGGGAATCGAACTCACCGAACCCAAATCTCTGGATCTATACATTGTCTCTTTGGGTGAAAATGCCAGAAACTGGGCTATCCAAAATATTCATCAATTCAGGGAAACCGGGGTTTCTGCCAGCATGGATTACCAGGCTCGTTCTATGAAAGCTCAGATGAAAGAAGCGAACCGGGAAAATGCGCGATTTACTTTAATCGTGGGTGATAATGAATTAGAGACAGGAAAGTTAGTGCTTCGAAATATGCTGGAAAGTGAAGAACAACTACTGAGCTTTGAGGAAGTGTTTTCTTATCTGAATGAATAATTATTCATAGTCTAATTGTTTTTTCAGCTCTTCGATGTCTTTCGGGTAGCCAAGAATAGATAGTATATCTTTCGACTCAAGAACGGTTGGCCCTTTCGGGATAATAATTTCACCTTCCCGTTCAATAATGGCCACCAGGCATTCGCCAGGCAGCTCCAGTTCCATCAGTTTTTTTCCAATCCAATCTTCTGCCTTGGTATGTTCCATAAGCCGAACATGGAAGAAACGTTCATCAGTTAACAGCACTTGCTTCATGGCTTTTTCGATCTTGGCCGCTCTCCAACGATCCAGGAATCCTTCCGCTTCAATCAATTCAGCAAGATGGCCTATAATCCGCATGTGAAGGATAGGCTTATCTTTAGGGGTAGCTACAAAGATGATGGCATATGCTCTTTTTTCCTCTTTATCAATATTGAAACTAATCCCTTCTGATGAATGAATAGCTAACATCTCAGGAATTCGAACCTCATCAAGTTGCACATATTTAAAAAAGACCCCGGCCTTCATTTCAATGAAATTGTCACCTAAATCAGAGAGCTGTTCTTTCAAAAGCTCTCGGTCCAATTTCAGTCTTTGATTCAGAGTGATAGTTGCCTTCAACAACAGGCGCTCCATATTACTATGGTCTTCTTCTACATGAAGCATAATAGAACGTGCTATTACCTGTTCGTAAGTGAGTGAGGTATCCACATTTTTTTCATTGATAATGGACATAAGTTCATGCTCTAAGGCTTCATAACGAAGTTCACCTAAGCGGGCATGAATATGATAAATGGCACCCTGACGTCTTACTTTTCCATGTGCATAATAGAAATACCACGCAATACAAAGAATTGTTATGGTTCCCGTAAAACCAACGGCCAGTAAACCCATTTGAGCTACCAACCAAATAGAAATAATCATCCCGGCTATTTGCACCCAGGGATAAAACGCAGACTTAAAACCAGGTTTATATGCCTCGATGCGGCTCTCCCTCATTACAATTACAGCAAGATTTAACAAACAGAACAGCAGTAACTGGAAAGCACTGGCAAGCTTTGCCACGGCTTCAACATCAAAAAGGACAAGAATAATGGCCATAACCAATGTGGTCAAAATCACAGAAATATGAGGCGTTTTAAAACGACCAATAGTTTGGAAAACCGGGTTAAGTAAACCATCCCGGCTCATTGCCAATGGGTACCGGGAAGCAGACATTATTCCTGCATTTCCGGTGGAAGCAAAGGCAGCTACAGCGGCAACTACAATTAAAATAACACCGGTATTACCTGGTAAAAAACCCAGAATTATATCCCCAACATCAGCAACTGGCGTTAAGCTTGTATAAAACTCACCAGGTTCAAGTAGTTTGGTCATGATAAATACCCCAAGCACATAAACACTTGTAGCAGTAATCAACGACAGAAACATACTCAAAGGAATGGCACGATCCGGATTCTGAACTTCTTCGGCCACACTTGTTACCTTAGTAAGACCCGCATACGAAACAAAAACCAACCCGATGGTTGCTATAAATCCATTAATCCCGTTACTGAAAAACTCGTAGTCGTTTCTGCCAACTAAATCGTTCGACGAATATACATGCGTTAACCCTACAATGATAAAGAAGGTCATAATTGTAACTAACGCACCTACTAAAATCCGTTGAAGTAACGCTGTTTCCTTTGCGCCAAAAATATTTAGCAACCCAAAAGCCAGGGTTAAAACAAGGGCTAATGGAATGATCGGCACATTCACATAAAATGAGAGATACGCTCCCATACCGATTAATGCAAATGCACTTTTAAAAACCAGTGCCACCCAGGAACCCAATCCCCCAATAGTACCTACCATAGGACCAAGTGAGCGATCCAAAAAATAAAATGTACCACCCGCCTTAGGCATAGCGGTTGAAAGTTCGGCTACGCTCAGCATGGAAGGTAAAATTAAAAGCCCCGCTGCTAAATACGCAATATATACGGAAGCCCCCGTTTCCATTGCTGCCAACCCGGGAAGCAGGAAGAACCCGGAACTAAACATAGCCCCAGTACTTACCGCGTATACATCAAACAGAGTTAGTTTTTTCGATAATTTCTTAGCCGTTCCAGCCATAGGCTCGTCTCTTTCTGTAGCTTTCTTTTGGGAGGATAATAGCTTTTTTCCTGCACTTTTCTTCATCAAGTTCACAAAAAGGACATATTGACAATAATTATCACCTCATAAACGCCCGGTTTACTATCTTTACGCGGTTTAAACTCACTCAATTTTAATCATCGAAAGGCAATAGCCTGTTATTCCATGTTCCCAAATCAAGTTGTCGATTCTTTCCGGGGGTTGAAAACCCCATTTTACTATTATGACCAAGACGTACTAAGAGCTACACTTGCTGAAGTAAAAAAACATGGCCTCGATCGTGGTTATCACATTCACTTTGCATTAAAGGCAAATCATCAGCTTCAAATGCTGGAGATCATTAAAGAAGCTGGCCTGGGGGCAGACTGTGTGAGTGGCGGTGAAATTGAACAAGCGTTACAAGCAGGCTTTACACCT
>JAKSCW010000294.1 GCA_022360375.1 Balneolales bacterium | reverse complement strand
GGCGGATTAGATATGCGTATAGCAGTGGGAACCAGTTTATTTATAATTGCAGCTAAAAGTGCCCTGGGTTTTTACAAATACCTGGATGTACTCCGTGCCGAAAAACTAAATGTAAATTGGGAGTTACTGGCCATTTTTACTGCTATTGGGATTATTGGAAGTTTTGTAGGCGGAAGGCTGAGCCAGAGGATTCCTCAGAAAGCTCTGAAGCGAGGCTTTGGTTATTTCCTGGTGGTAATGGGTATTTATATCCTGGGTTCGAATATTTTTTAATCTCTGTTGCTGTTTTCGAAGGAGCGACGGAAATGAATAATCACTCCTTTCTTCGTGCAACCCAATACAACCCGGTTCCAATGGCGATGAATAAAGTTGTCATCCAAATATTTGTACTGCTTACCTGCAGCATTAGCCAGAGACAGGATAAAATTCCGAGTATCGGGATGAGATAACCACCCTTCAGTGTGAAATTGTCTTCTGCCTGATACCTGGGGCGAAGTTTAGGAATTGCCGCACACGTGATGACATAAAGAAACAACCGGGATAGTACCGTCATTGCTGCAAGTGCAGTGAATGAACCCAGAGCTGCCCCTATAAAGGCAAAGGTTCCATAGAATAACACAGAGTTTGCCGGGGTAAGGAATTTTGGGTGCACTTTTCCAAACCATTTCGGTAATGAACGGTCCAGCGAAAGGGCGTATGTAAGCCTCGGAGAAGAAAAAATACTGCTTACCAGGTTCGCCGTTACAGAAGTTACTACTCCAATCATCAGGATAATGGCACCGATTTCACCAAACAAGGCAGAAGAAGCATCCAGCAGCGGAGCGGATGAGGAAGCCAGATCAGGAACAGCAGCTTCAGAAACCATTTGAATGAATAAATACAACACCGCAACTAAAGCTAACCCAAAGATAAGGGCACGTGGCATATCCCGGCCCGGATTCTTGGATTCGCCGGCTGGCACAACCACGCCTTCAAATCCAACAAAAGCATAAATCAACAGCAAAGCGGCAGCTCCAAAATCGGTGGTTGTTGAGGAGCTTGATTCAAAAACCGGAACTACTTCCGAGCCTAAAACCACAAGCCCTCCAAATACTAAGAGAATAAGAACAGAGAATTTTATGATCGTAAAGGTAGCCAGTGCCCGAATGGATTCTACAGAACCCAATACATTCACAAGGGTTAACAAGCCGCAAATGAAAGCCAGGCAAATAATGCGGCCGATTCCCTCGCCTACGGGTGCATAGAAGTAGCCAATGCTTTCTACCAGGAGTACTGAATTGGCTGAAAAAGAAATCATCCGGGCTACATAGTATAGCCACCCGGTTTGAAAGCCCACAAATCTTCCGAACGCTTCGGTGCCATAGCGTACCGGCCCTCCGGTTTCTTTGAAATAGCTACCTATTTCCGAAAAACTGAGAATAACCGGGAGAATGAGTAGTGCGCAAAGAATGTAGATTAACACACTGTATTCGCCTGCAAGAGCCGAAGCACCGCTGGGTAACCCAAAAATTCCGGCACCCACCAACCCGTTTACCACCAATAACCAAAGGCCCCAGGTTCCTAAGTTCCTTGGGAGCTGTTCTTCTTTAGAATTTGGAGCCTGGTAATTTGACATGCGATGAAGGTAACAATTTGTAAGAACTCTGTGATTGTAATGTATCGATGTTCAGTGTATCAAAGAAACGCAGGGTACTCTCCATCACATTTTTTTACCCCTCGATGAAATGAAGTCTCTTATTTTACTGTATAGCAACAATCTATAAGAAAGGGATCTACGGCTTGTTAAAGACATTCAAAAGTACACTGGCAGTTGGCTTGCTCATGCTTGCAGGGGATGTAAGTGCATTTCAATCAACCAATTCTGAGGATAAAACCATTCAAACCTATCGTTTGGATGATGAGGAAAGAACAGAGTTTCGTTTTGATGGTAAGCTTGATGAAGCGTTTTGGAATAATGCGCTGCCTGCATCAGGGTTTACGCAGCAATCCCCCATAGAAGGAGACCCGGCCACAGAGAAAACGGAAGTCAAAATCTCTTATGACAATAAATATCTCTATATAGGGGTGGTTCTGTACGATAGCGACCCTTCTCAAATCAAAGCCTTCCAGAAACGAAGAGATCAGCGAATTACCTCCGATGAACGGTTTGTCTGGATTTTCGATACGTTCAATGACCAACGGAATGCGTATTTCATGGAAATAAATCCAAACGGATTAAGAACTGATGGGTTGGTCAGCTCCGGGCAAGGCGGTGGAATTAATTTGAACTGGGATGGTATTTGGGATGCGCGTACATATATCGGGCATTTTGGATGGTCTGCCGAAATCAAGATTCCTTTTGGCACTCTGAATTTTGATGAGAACAGTGATCATTGGGGCGTTAATTTTATGCGGGTGATCAGGCGAAAAAATGAGACTGCTCTTTGGACAGGCCACAGGAGAAATCAGGGGATAGCCCGCCCGCAGGATGCTGGTTTGTTAACCGGGTTATCAGATATTTCGCAAGGACTTGGTCT
>JAKSCW010000101.1 GCA_022360375.1 Balneolales bacterium | reverse complement strand
TTTTGTGTTTTTCATAGTAGTAGGTGATAGAGAGTTGAAATGAAACAGATTAGAGTTTGATAACAGGTCCGTTGCTGGATTTCTGGCCACAGCAGTTTGTAGCGTCATCGGTCCATGGGAAAGCAGGCTGCTCGGTAGTTACTTCAGGAGTAGCGGGAGCAGGAGTTTCAGCCACGGGAGTTTCGGTGACGGGGGCACAGGCGAAAGAGATAGCCATTACAGTAAGGACAGCGAGTAGAGATTTTGTGTTTTTCATAGTAGTGTATATGTTGGTTTAAAGATTATAGTATTAGTCCAGACAAAGAGTATTTAGAATTCCGAATGTTACATTAAATTATATGTTAACATAGATTTTTTATTGCACACTAAATGTCAAGACAAAGAGGTTTTATTGTTGTTTTTGTTACAAAATAAACCTAGCTCAAATTGATCTAATCTCGCAAATTAAAATTAAAATTTGCTAATTTTGCTTTCATGATCATGGCTTATAATCTCCATTTAAAGTTTTTAAGTACATTACTTAATCATATATTCGCCACGAATTGATCTGATTTTGAGGAAGATTTGAGAAGTTCTTAACCTAAATTTTTGATTTATTCTTTTGACAAAATCCAGGGTAGATTATTCAGAATTAGTTGAAGCATTACAAAGTGGAGATGATGCTAAAGCCGGTGAATTGATTAATGAAATTTTACCAAGGCTAGAGGATTATCTAATAGTAGTAATGAATGCGGAACGGAATTCTGCTAAAGAATGCGTTCAACAGGCCTTTTTGGATGTATTTGAGCAAATAAGAAAAGACAAGATTAAAGAAAGTAAGTACATCTTCAGTTACTTAATAAAGTCTTGCAGGCATGAATACTTAAGATATGCGAAAAGAGAGCATAAGTTTAAATATGAGGAAGAGGCTTTAAACATGCTTTATGAACCAGAAGAGCAAATAAAGAATCTTTTGGACAATGAACGGCAACGTATTTTGAAAGAATGTTTGGAAGAACTTCAGGAAAAATCTAAGAAATTCATCGAGTATTTTATTGATAAACCAGATGCTACTACTGAAGAAGCTCAGGAAGAATTCGGGCTTTCCGGAGCTAATGTCAGAACTCGTAAATCCAGAATTTTAAGTCGATTACATCATTGTTACAAGCGTAAATCTAATGAGTAATTAAAATCTGTAAGTAAAGCCAGATAACGAGAAGTCAAGATTTTCGGTGATTTGAAATAAGGCTTTTGTATTTGGAGAGTGGATTAGGTAAAGGCCTAAGTCAAATATAAGAAGGAAGCCACCCTGGAGTATTACGGAACGTCCGTAGCCAATTAAGCGACTTGAATTTTTATCAAGCCCCCGGTGGAGCATAAAGCTTCCTGCTCCAATGTATAAGACATCCAATGCTGCATTTATAAGCAAAATTCTGTCAAATTTATTCATTGCACTAAACATTTCCGATGTGGAAATATCTATTGCCGCCGTTGATGCTCCATACAAACCTGCTCCGGCAATTCCCAGATTTACCAGGTTCCATGCGGCGTTCATTTGAAAAAAGTATTTAGTTTCTCCCGAATAATTTTGGTTTCCATAATACCCTGAAAGTATATTTAAAAATGCCCAGCCTCCAAGTATATACATTCCGGTTTTTTGTATGGAAACAGAGTTCTGATAATAAAAATCGGGATCAAAATCCGAAGTTTGTGCATGTAACAAATTTCCTAATGTCAGAAACAGCAAGATAAATACGAAGGTGAAAAATATTTTTTCGAGAGTGTAACGTTTATTGAAAAGTTGATTCATAGTTGCAAAATTTGATGGTCAATGATTCCAAATACCAGATCATTTTTGGCGGGCTTTATCGAGAATGTACCTGTGAACTTTCCAAAAGCAGGAAGCATTCCTTTATGGTCTGAAAAATAAAAACACGGAACCCGGACTCTCTGTCGCCCCTTTCCTTTCATAGAAACCGAAGGATGAACATGTCCTGATATGACAAACATTTCAGACGTGATTTTGGATTCATCATGCACAAAAAGAAATGGGTTCATTTCAAACTCGGTAACGGTTTTTAAACCAAGTTTCTGATATTCAATTTCATCGAGTATTTCATGATTTCCCAGCACCAGGATCATCGCCACATTCATGAATTCTTCTCTGAAAAACCTGAAGTGTTCCCATTCCATGTTTTTCTTACTATGAAATAAATCTCCCAGGAATAAAACAGTTTTAGGAGCAAAATGATCAATTAATTGCCTCAACCGAACAAGGTCTTCAGTATTACTTGAAGTAGGAAGTGGTATCCCTGCCTTTTGGAAGTGTCCGGATTTACCTAAGTGAACATCAGCTACTAAAAGCATCTGCTCTTCTTTCCAAAATAATGCACGTTCAGAAGTTAAAACCAGTGTCTGTTCCCAGACTACTATTTCTACATCATTATTTCGTTTCATTTAACGTGTTTCTCAAGTTGTTGCTGGATTTTTCGAACTCGATCAATAAGTTTTTCTGAGCTGAGTTTCCCTCTCAGTCGATCAACCATGATAGGAAAAGCGTAAGGGGTAAATCGCTCTGTACTATTTAATACAATTTCTTGTGTTTGGATTTTAATTAATGCTTTACGAAGACGAATTTCGTCTAACTGGAAAAAAATGACTTCATCATAGGCCTGCTGAACCAGCAAATGATCAGGTTCATATTCACGAAAAACATCGAATAACAAGCCGGATGACATTCGCAGGTGACGAGATTTTCGTTCTTCTCCCGGGAAACCCTGGAAAATAAGACCGGCTACCTGGCCGATTTCCCAAAACCTTCTTTTTGCTAATTCACTGTCATTTAAACTGGCTTTAATGTCTTCAATCAGGTTCTCAGGGGAGAGAAGACCATTTTTCAAGGCCTCTTCAATAGGAATATCCTGGTCAGAGAGTAGTTCGAAACCATACTCGTTCATGGCAATTGAAAAGGTGATCGGCATTTCTCTGGAGAGTCGGTAAGCGATTACGGCCGACAGCCCCTCATGTACATATCTTCCTTCAAAAGTGAAGAAAAACACGTGGCAACCTTCCCGTGAAAAGCTTTTTTCAATCAGGAATTGTTGCTCATTAGGGAGTATAGACCAATCTTTTTGTATATCCAGTATGGGAGCAATGGTTTCTAATTCGATCACACCCGTATCACCCTCGACGGCTTCTTGCATGGTCCGGCGCAAAATCCTTGACATATTTGACGACAACGACATCCGCCCGCCCATATAACTTGGAACTTTCGATTTGGATCCTTTCGCCCGCCGAACGTAGGCAGAATTTTCTTTAATCTGAACGAGTTCTAAATTCCGTCCGGCAAACCAAAATTTATCACCAATATTCATACTGGCGATAAAATATTCTTCAATAGAACCCAGGTTTCCACCGGTTAAATATTTCACGCGCATCATGGAATCGCTGGAGATAGTGCCAATGCTCATCCTGTGTCGACGGGCGATTTTACGATCTAACACTCTAAATACTCCATCTTCATCTACGATTACTTTAGAGTATTCCGGGTAGTTCCCAAGAGATTTTCCCCCCGTGGTTATGAAAGTTAAACACCAATCCCAGTCCCGATCGCTCAAGGCTTGATAAGCAAAGGTATTTCGAATCTCAACAAGAATATCGTCCGGTTTAAAGCCATCGGAAACTGCCAGGGTGATTAAGTATTGAACCAGTACATCAATTGGGTTTAAAATAGGTTCCCGATTTTCCAGCTCCAGATTAGAAACGGCATTTTTTAATGCTGCGGCTTCAATTAATTCCAGTGAGTGCGTAGGAAGGAAGTAAATGCGACTGGTAGCTCCAGGTTTGTGACCACTTCGGCCGGCACGTTGCATGAATCGGGCTACACCTTTAGGACTCCCGATCTGTACCACCATTTCTACCGGGCTGAAATCAACGCCCAAATCGAGACTGGAAGTGCAAACAACGGCTTTCAGAATGCCTTCATGCAAAGAAGTTTCCACCCAATTTCGAACACCCCGGTCCAGCGAACCGTGGTGAATGGCAATAGTCCCGGCCAGGTCGGGGCGGGCATCCAATATGCGTTGAAACCAGACTTCTGCCTGGCCGCGTGTGTTGGTGAAGATGAGCGTGGATTTATTCTCATCAATAATGGGAAGAAGTTTATGCAACAGGTTCAATCCCAAATGTCCATACCAGGGAAAATTTTCAATCTCATCCGGGAGGATAGATTTAATTACCAGTTTCTTTTGGATGTTTGCTTTGATGATCGTTGCACTGGAAGTTTCAGAATCAGCTCCAAGGAGTACTTCAAGGGCTTGTTCCAAATTTCCAATAGTTGCCGAGATTCCCCATACGGAAAGATTTGGTTGCATCGACTTCAACCGGGAAAGACCTAATTCTACCTGGATTCCACGTTTTGAACCAAGGAGTTCATGCCATTCATCTACCACAACCGATTGAAGGTTTATAAAATGTCGCTTGTAATTCTTCTGGGCCAACAAAATATGAATACTCTCAGGAGTGGTGATTAGCACTTCAGGCATTCTTCGATTTTGTTTCTGTTTTTCAGATTGGGAAACATCCCCGGTTCTCCGACCCACTTTCCAGGGAATTTCGAGTTCATCCAAAGAAGATTGAAGTGCTTCCTGAATATCCTTTGCCAATGCCCTCAGCGGAGTGATCCAGATAAGTTGGAGTCCATTATCCTCCAGTTCCTTGTAATCGTGGGGGTGCTTATTGATCCATTGAATAACGTGAGGGACCCAAAGAGCGAGAGTTTTACCGCTTCCTGTAGGGGCATTTAGAAGTCCGTTTTTCCCATCTAAATAGGCCTTCCAAGTCTCAGATTGAAATGGGAAGACGTCCCATTCCTTAGATGAGAACCATTCATCTACAATTGTGTAACCGTCTTTCAAACGTTTGATCTTAGATTATTGCATTGTAAACACAAAGTAATATCAGATCATTTAGAAATCAGCTTCTTTTGCTTCAAGCTTTCTATCTTTTTCAAGCCAATTATAAAGAGTGGGTAAAACAAGTAAGGTAAGTAGGGTAGAGGTGATCAACCCCCCAATAACTACGGAAGCCAGAGGGCGCTGTATTTCAGATCCTGGCCCTACATTAAAAGCCATCGGAATAAATCCGAGGCTGGCAACCAAAGCGGTCATCAACACAGGGCGCAGGCGGTCTGCGGAACCTTTAATGACTGCATCCTTAACACTCATGCCCTCTATTCTGAGTTGATTCAGATGGGAAACCAATACAATTCCGTTTAGCACAGCCACCCCAAAGAGAGCAACAAATCCAATACTTGCTGAGATTGAGATGTACAAATCTCTGGCCCAAAGCATAAATATGCCCCCTGATAACGCAAAAGGAAGGTTTAAGAAAATCAGGAATGTGTAGCGCAATTTCCCGAACATCAGGTACATCAGCCCTAAGATAATGAAAAGGGATAGTGGAACAACAAAAAGCAGATGGTTCATAGCCCGCTGTTGATTCTCAAACGAACCGCCGTATTCTATGAAGTAGCCTGCAGGAATATTGATATCATTTTCAATCAGGTCCTGAAGGTTTGCAACATAACTGCCTACATCAATATCATCAATGTTTATCCCAAGAATAACACGTCGCCATCCATTTTCACGAGCGATTTCCCGGGGGCCTTCTTCTGGCGTGATTTCTGCTACATTTTTTAGTGGTATAAATCCGCCCGTTGGTAACTGAACTGGAGTATTCATGATTTCTTCGAAGTTATTTCGAATGGATTCAGGATACCGGACAACGATATCAAATTTTCGCTGACCTTCCAGGACTGAACTGACAGCACTTCCACCAATTCCGACTTCTATTACCCGTTGAACATCGTCAACATTAATTCCATAGTTTGCAACAGCTTCGCGATCAATCTCAATATTCAAGTAAGGTTGACCTGTGGTTTGCTCCAGATAAAAGTTATCCGTTCCAACAAGACTGTTTAACCTTGCAGCAATTGCTTCACCAACTTGATTAAGAACCTCGAGATCCTCTCCATAAACTTTGACAGCTACATCCGACTTGACCCCGCTGGTTAATTCATCAACACGCATAGCGATAGGTTGCGTGAAATTGTAAGCGAGGCCTGGTTCTGTCTCAAGATATGGTCGGATCATATCAGAAATATCCTCTTTTGAAACGCCATCACGCCATTCATCCATCGGTTTTAAAACTACCCAAACATCCGTCTGATGAACCCCCATCCAATCATTGGCTAAATCAGAACGTCCGGTTTTCGGAACTACCGTTTTAACCTCCGGGATATTTTCCATGATTTGGCCGGCCAACCAATTCGCATTTTCTACGGATTCTTCTAAAGTGACGGATGGCATCCGAACCTGTTCAACAAGAATTGAACCTTCATCTAACTCGGGAAGAAACTCAGTTCCCATAAAAGGAATCATCCCAACAGAAATGGTAAAAATTACCAGTGCAATACTGATGGTTGTAAAACGGTGATTTAAACTAAGTTCAAGAAACCTGGAGTATCGTGGGCGCAACCAGTTAATCACAATATTATGGCGGACCTTAACTCCTTTTCGAAAAACGATGGCTGTCATGGCAGGTACATATACTAGAGCCAAAATCAGTGACCCAAAAACGGCGGTTGCGACCGTAATTGCCATCGGTCGAAATAGAATCCCTTCCATTCCGGAAAAGGTCATGATGGGTACATAAACCATTAAAATGATAAGCACACCGAAAAAGATGGGGCGCACTACTTCATGAGCGGCTTCTCTGATGATAAAAATGCGAGATTTCTCAGATTTATCGTGATGAAGTTTATGTACTATATTCTCAACCATTACCACCGATCCATCCACGACCATCCCAAAATCAATAGCACCTAAACTCATAAGATTGGCAGCTAAACCGAGTTGATCCATCCCAATAAATGCAAACAGCATGGAAATTGGAATAACTGAGGCAACAATTAACGCACCACTAATTTCACCGAGAAGCAACAGCAGAACCGCTATTACGAAGAATCCACCTTCTACAAGGTTTATGGTGATGGTAGCCGTAGTACGGTCAACTAAATCAGATTGATCGTAAAATTTTTCTATAATTACGCCCTCAGGCAAACCTTTATTGATTTGCTCAAATTTCTCGTTGATATCTTCTATTACTTCTCTACCATCACCACCGCGAAGCATCATCACAATACCGGTTACAACTTCACCATTTCCATCTTGCGTAACGGCTCCTTGCCGTAGTTGGCGCCCTTCCAATACCCTGGCTACATCCTTTATGTAAACCGGTCGCCCTTCAAAATTTGCTACAATGATATCTTCAATATTTTCAGGTGAATTAACTTGCCCAAAACCCCGAATTATGTATTGTTCCCGATTATGCTCTAAATAATTACCACCAGATAC